>NZ_DEPK01000143.1:0-7878 GCF_002358725.1 Microbacterium sp. UBA3394 | reverse complement strand
GAACGTGATGAGCACGAGCGAACGGCTGACGCCCTTCTTGCCCGCCCAGACGACCTTGTTCACCACGGACCCGACCTGGCCGGGAATGTATTTGAGCAGCCACGAGGCGCACTGCACCGCAATCGCCTCCGCCGCGCTCACGCGCCCGTCGGGGTCGGTGTCGAGCACGCGCACCATGCGTCCCCACAGCAGGCCCGTCAGGGGGACGGCGAGGGCGAAGATCACCGTCGCGGCGATCCACCAGGGGCTGAAGGCGAGCTGCTCGGCGGCGATCGCATCCCAGTTATCCCACAGTGCGACGGCGAAGAAGTACCCGACGACGCCGACGACGAGGACCGTCAGCGCCCAGCGGAGCGCGCGACGTCGCCAGCGCGGAGCGGATTCCTCGGCCATGCGTCAGTTGAAGCGGCGGAAGGTGTCCAGCTCCTTCTTCTGCGAGTAGGGCACCATCCCCTCCGGGTGCGCATAGCCCACGGCGATCAGCATGACGACGCGGTCGGTCATCGACAGTCCGAGCGTCTTCTGCATCTTGCGCTCGAGAGGCTCGAAGTCGGGCCAGTTGATGACCGAGGAGCTCAGCCCCAGGGTCTCCAGGGCCAGCATGAACTGCATCGCCGCGAGGGAGCTGTCGACGTAGATGGCGTGACGATCGCGGGGGCTGAAGTACGACTCGAGCTTGCCGACGACGACGACGATGGCCGGGATATTGTGCCCATAGCCGGCGGCGCCGAACGGGATCGATGAGACACGGCGCACGGCCTCGGGGTCGTCGAAGACACGGAACTCGTACGGCAGCCGGTTGCACGCCGTCGGCGCCTGCCGTCCGACCAGGAGCGCGCGGTCGATCTCCTCGCGCGGCACGGGGCGCTGGTCGAACCAGCGCACGCTACGGCGCTGGGTGACGAGGCGCTCGAGGTCGTCGTACGACAGATTCGAGAGATGCTCTTTCGGGTGCGGCACCTTGCCCGTGAACTCCCCCGCATAGCCGGCGGCCATGAACCGTGCACGCGCGGCGTCGACCGTGGCGTCATCGCCCGTTACCGACCGAAAGTACTCCGTGAGCACATCATGCGCCCAGTCCATCTCGCTCTGCTCCATGGTCCCGGGGGCCGCGGCGAACTGCGCGACGGCCTCCTCGTAGAACTCGATGGTCTCGGTGATGTAGTCGCGCGCGAAGACATCCCGACGGGGCCGCATGATGAGGCCCTTCTCGAGACGGTGCACGTTTCGGCGCAGCTCGACATGCGACAGGCGGTCACGGTGCTTGTTGCGGTAGTAGTCGCGGCGACCGCGCAGCACGGCGGACTGCTCGCGGTTGAACGTGATCGCGCTGACGAAGAACCACAGGTGGGTCAGGATGCGGCTCGAGCCGAACGTCTCGAGCACCACACGGTTGACGAACTCGTAGACCCGGCGGATCCAGGTGATCGCGAGCAGATCCTTGGCGATGCGCTTGAGCGTGTTCAGCACGCAGACTCCTGTCGGCGGAAGGGGGCGGAGGGCGGTCAGGCGCCGTGCGCGGCACGCGCCTCGGCGTCATCGGCCCATTCGTGTTCGGGCGCGATGGTGGCGACCGGGTCGGCGCCCGAGAGCACCGTCTCGACCGCCCGGGGACTGATAGCCAGCGAAGGATGCTGCGCGGCGTCGTCGGGACGCACGGCGTTCGGATCGGTGATGCGCTCCGGCGCGTACTGCAGAAGCTTGATGCGCTCCAGCGCGTCCTCGACGAGGGTGCGGTTGGTGCGCAGCATGTCGGAGATCACGAGGAGCGCGACGCTCAGGAGCGCGCCGACCAGCATGGCCGAGCCGAAGATGAGCGATTGGATGTGGTCGCCGGCGACTCCCATCCAGCTGAGCACGAGGAAGCGGCCGAACGGGATCGCCGCTCCGATCAGGAAGACGACCGCCAGCGTCAGGAAGACCGCGTGCGGCTTGAACATCACGTAGCTGCGCATGATCGCCTGCGCGGAGCGCCCCATGTGCTGGAAGATGTTCGAGAACAGGCGCGACTCGCGCGTCTTCGGGTTGGTCTTTACGGGCACGCTCGCGATGCGCAGGCGCTTGTTGCCCGCCTGGATGATCGTCTCCATGCAGTAGCTGAACTGCGTGACGACGTTCAGGCGGATGAGGGCCTCGCGCGAGTACGCGCGGAAGCCGCTCGCGGCGTCGGGAAGGTCGGTCTCGGCGGCGAAGTTCACCACACCGCTTCCCACGCCCTGCATGATTTTCTTAAAACCCGAGAAGTGCGCGATCGTCTTGGTCTGCCTGTCCCCGATGACGATGTCGGCCTCGCCGCGCAGGATGGGCTGGACGAGGTCGGCGATGCGCTCCTGCGGGTACTGGTTGTCGCCGTCGGTGTTGATGACGATGTCGGCACCGTGCTGGAGCGCGTAGTCGACGCCGTCGCGGAACGACCGGGCGAGTCCCATGTTGCGGGTGTGGAAGACGAAGTGCTCCACGCCCAACTGTCGGGCGACCTCGACGGTGCGATCGGACGATCCGTCGTCGACCACCAGCACGTGGATCTCGTCGACACCGTCGATCTGCTTCGGGATCCCGGCGAGCACGAGCGGGAGGGTTGTCTCCTCGTTGAGGCAGGGGATCTGGATGAAGATGCGCATGTGTCTGGAGAGGCTTTCGCGATATGGTCGGCGGGATGGGCCGCAGGGCGGCGGATCCGGCTCCGACCGCGGCCCAATTCTAACCGACGGGCCCCGACGAGCCGTCCGGCACCGCGCGCCGCCCGCCGCTCAGGCGAGGGTGTTGCTCCACAGCGACAGGGCCGAGCCGATCGCCATGTGCATGTCGAGGTACTGGTAGGTGCCGAGACGCCCGCCGAAGTGGACCTCCTTCTCGCCCTTCGCGAGCTCGCGGTACGCGAGGAGGCCGCTGCGGTCCTGCGGGGTGTTGACGGGGTAGTACGGCTCGTCCGCGCGCTCGGCGAACCGGGAGAACTCCCGCATGATGACGGTCCGGTCGGCCGGATGACGGTCTGCGCGCTCGGGGTGGAAGTGCTTGAACTCGTGGATGCGGGTGTAGGGCACATCCGCATCGGCATAGTTCATGACGCTCGTGCCCTGGAAGTCGCCGATCTCGAGCACCTCCTGCTCGAAGTCCAGCGTCCGCCACGAGAGCGCGCCTTCGGTGTAGTCGAAGTACCGATCGACCGGACCGGTGTAGACGATCGGGAGTCGGCCCACGGTGGCGGCCTTGTTCAGCGGCTGGGAGTCGTCGAAGAAGTCCGTGTCGAGGCGCACCTCGATGTTCGGGTGGTCGGCCATGCGCTCGAGCCAGGCGGTGTACCCGTCGGTCGGAAGCCCTTCCCACCTGTCGTTGAAGTACCGGTTGTCGTAGGTGTAGCGCACCGGCAGCCGGCTGATGATCTCGGCCGGCAGATCCTTCGGATCCGTCTGCCACTGCTTGGCGGTGTAATCGCGGATGAACGCCTCGTAGAGGGGGCGCCCGATGAGCGCGATCCCCTTCTCCTCGAGGTTCGCCGCGCTCTTCGCGTCGAACTCCCCCGCCTGCTCCTGCACCAGCGCGCGGGCTTCGTCGGGCGAGTAGGCCGCCTGGAAGAACTGGTTGATAGTGCCGAGGTTGATCGGCAGCGGGTACACGACGCCGCGATGGTTCGTGTACACCCGGTGCACGTACGAGGTGAAGGATGTGAAGCGGTTCACGTACTCCCACACCCCGGGGTTCGATGTGTGAAACAGGTGCGCGCCGTATCGGTGCACCTCGATGCCCGTGGACGGTTCGGGCTCGCTGTAGGCGTTCCCGCCGATGTGGGGCCGGCGGTCGATGACGGTGACCTTGCGTCCCGCCGCGGCCGCCCGCTCCGCGATCGTCAGGCCGAAGAAGCCGGAGCCGACAACGAGAAGATCCATATGGTGCGCTTTCTGAATCGGTGCGACGACGCGATCCGCGCGCCTCGTATGGGGAGTCGCCGGAGCGTTGAGCACCTGTCCAGCAGACGGTCTACTACGATATCTCACTGTTGTCCACCGGCCGGGAGTCGAGATGAATGAGGCTTGGCTTGCCGCCGCACCGTCGGTGCTGATCGCCGTCGGCGTAATCCTTCTTCCGGGTGCTGCCGTGATCGCAGCCGGATGGGGCCTGAGATCCGTCACGGCCTGGCTGTTCGCGCCCGCCGTGTCTCTCGCGGTCGTCGCCGTCGCGGCGACCGCAGCCCCGCTGGCGGGCCTGCGCTGGTCGCTGCTGCCCGTCGCGATCGTCGCCGCCACCACCGCGGCGGTCGCGTTTGCGGTGCGACGCTGGGTCGGCCGCACCGAGGCTTCCGTGCCGTGGGACGCCCCCGCTGCGCCGTCCCGACGCGCGGCCGCCCCGATCGCCGCCGCGGTCGGACTCGTCGCGGCGGCCGCAACGATCGGAACCCAGCTCGCGGTCGTTTTCGGCGACCCCGAGAACATCTCGCAGACCTTCGACGCGATCGTGCACCTCAACGCGGTCCGCCTGATCCTCGACACCGGCGACGCCTCGATCTTCACGGTCGGCAGCGCCTCCGACATCGACTTCTACCCGAACGGGTGGCACAGCGTCGTCACCCTGGTCGCGCAACTCGGCGGAGGCGGCGTGGCGCTCGCGGTAAACGCCGCCAACATCGCCATCGGCGCCGTGGTGTGGCCAGCCTCCGCGCTCGCACTCGCAGCCGCGGTGTTCGCGGCGCGCCCCGCGGCGCTCGCGCTGACGGCGGCGCTCACGACAGGGTTCGGGGCGTTCCCGCTGCTGCTGCTCGACTTCGGCGTTCTGTACCCGAACTACACCGCGTACGCAGCGCTCCCCGCCGGCATCGCTGCGGTGTGGCTGCTCCTGCGCACCCGCGGGCGTGACCGGCTGCGCACCGCGCTGCTACTGGTCACCGTGTGCGCGGCCATCGGGATCTCGCACCCGAACGCGTTCCTGGCGCTCTACGCCCTCACCGTGGCGGGCATCGCCTGGATCCTCGGCGCGGCGGCCTTCACCAAACGTACGCGCGCCGCGGTCACCGTCGCCGCCGTGACCATCCCCGCCCTCGCCCTGGTCGGGGTCGGCCTGTGGCGCTTCGGCCGCACCAACGAGGAGATGTCCGGGTGGGGCGCGTGGCAGAGCACGGCGCAGGCCTTCGGCGAAGCCGCCCTCGTCGCCCCGCGCGGGTATCCGATCACGGTGACCACCGCCCTCCTGCTGATTCTGGGAATCGTCGTCGTCGTCCGCCGTCCGGCTCGCTGGGCCCTCGCGGGGATCCCGTTCGCAGCGGCCGCGCTCCTGTTCATCGTCGTCAGCGGCCTCCCCATCGGCACGCAGATCCGAGACCTGCTGACCAATCCCTGGTACAACGACTCGTACCGGCTCGCGGCGCTCCTGCCGATCGCGGCGATCCCCGTCGCCGTCCTCGGCGCCCTCGTCCTGATCGACCTGCTGAACCGGGCCGCGCGTCGTGGGCGGTGGACGGAGCCGGTCCGGATGGGCGTCGTCGCGCTCGCCGCGGCCGCGGCGTTCAGCGTCGCTGTCGGCCCCAATGTCACCGCGACGATGCATGCCGCACAGGGCGCCTACCGGCTGGACGGGTCCGCGGCGCTACTCACGGAGGACGAGCAGATCCTGCTGGACCGACTGGATGAGACGCTGCCCGCGGATGCCGTGCTCATCGTCAATCCGTGGACGGGCGGCTCGCTCGCGTACGCTCTCGCGGGGCGCGAGGTGCTGGAGCTCCACGTCTTCGGCACGCGCACGGACGACGAGGAGTACGTCGACGCCCACCTCGCCGACATCGACGACGACCCGCGCGTGTGCGAGGCCGTGGACCGCCTGGGAGCGGAGTACGTGCTCGACTTCGGATCCCAGAACGTCTTCAAGAGCAAGAACTCGGGCACCGAGCGCAGCGGCATCAACGACCTCGAGCCCTCCGATCGCCTCGTCCTCGTCGACGCCGAGGGTGACGACGCCCGGCTGTTCCGTATCGAGGGGTGCTGATGCCCGTGACATCCGTCGCGATCGCCTACGACTGCCTCTTCCCGTACACCACGGGCGGCGGCGAGCGGCAGTACCGCGCCTTCGCCACCGAGCTCGCCGGCCGCGGCCTCACGGTGGACTATCTCACCGCCCGCCAATGGACGGGGGCCGCGCCCGAGGAGCCCGGGTTCCGGGTGGTCGCGGCCACGGGCCCGCTCCGTCTGTATTCCGCGGACGGTGTCCGCCGATCCACCGCCGCCGCGGCGTTCGCCTGGGGACTGTTCCGCACCCTCCGCCGTCGCCGCCACCGGTACGACGCGGTGATCGTCAGCGCACTCCCCGTGTTGAACGTCTTCGCCGCAAGGGCCGCGCTGGCCGGAACCCGCACGACGCTGATCGCCGACTACCTCGAGGTGTGGCGGCGCCCGCAATGGATCCGGTACGCCGGCCGCGCCACCGGCACCCTCGCGTGGTTCCTGCAGCGCCTCGCGATCGCGCTCACACCGGTCGCGACCGCCCACTCGCAGCTGAGCGCCGGGCGCCTGCGCGCGGAGGGCCTGCGCGGGAGGCTGCTGGTCAGCCCCGGCCTGATCGAAGGCGGCGGCCCGGAGCCCGAGACGCGGGATGCGGCGTCGCCGCCGTTCGTGCTGTACGTCGGACGCCATATCCCCGACAAGCGCGTGGAGTGCCTCCCTGCGGCCGTCGCCGTCGCACGCGAGCGCATCCCGGACCTGCGCCTCGTCATCCTGGGGGAGGGACCGAGCGCCCCCGAGGTGCGCGCCGCGATCCAGGCCGCCGACGGGGACGGATGGACGGACCTGCCGGGCTTCGTCTCCCAGGAGCGCCTCGACGAGCTCATGGCGACCGCGGCGTGCCTGGTGAACCCCTCGCGTCGCGAGGGCTACGGTCTCGTGGTCGTCGAGTCCGCCGCACGCGGGACGCCCGTCGTGCTCGTCGCCGACGAGGGCAACGCGTCGACCGAGCTGATCGAGGCGGGACGCAACGGCCACGTGGCCGCGAGCGCCGCGCCGCGCGACCTCGGTGATGCGATCGGCCGTACCGTGGCCGGTGCCGGTGCGCTGCGGCGATCCACGTCAGACTGGTACCGCGAAGCACTGGCGACGCGCACGATCCGCCGCACCATCGACGCGATCGTCGACACCGTGCGAGACATCCGCGGCGCGGGCGACGATCGCCCCCGCGCCGAGAGAGCAGAGAACAAGTGAACCGACCCGTCGAGACGGATCCCGTCGAGCTGACCATCCTGATGCCGTGCCTCAACGAGGCCGAGACGCTGGCCGTCTGCATCCAGAAGGCCCAGGGCTTCCTCGCGCGCAGCGGTGTGCGCGGTGAGGTGCTGATCTCCGACAACGGCAGCACCGACGGCTCCCAGCAGATCGCCGCAGACCTCGGCGCACGGGTCTCGCACGCCCCGCGCCGCGGATACGGTGCCGCCCTCATCAACGGCATCGAGCAGGCCCGCGGCAGCTTCGTGATCATGGCCGACGCCGACGACAGCTACGACTTCGAGAACCTCGAGCCGTTCGTCGAGAAGCTCCGAGCAGGGGCCGACCTCGTGATGGGTAACCGCTTCCGCGGCGGGATCGCCCCCGGCGCCATGCCCCCGCTGCACAAATACCTCGGAAACCCCGTGCTCTCCGGCATCGGGCAGCTGTTCTTCCGGCCCGGCATCGACGATTTCCACTGCGGACTGCGCGGCTTCAATCGCGAGCGGATCCTGAGCCTCGACCTCCAGACGACCGGGATGGAGTTCGCCTCGGAGATGGTGGTCAAGGCCTCACTCGCCCGCTACCGCATCGAAGAGGTGCCGACCACGCTCAAGAAGGACGGCCGCTCGCGCCCGCCGCACCTGCGCAGCTGGCACGACGGCTGGCGCCACCTGCGGTTCCTGCTGATCTTCGCGCC
>NZ_DEPK01000099.1:11124-25731 GCF_002358725.1 Microbacterium sp. UBA3394 | reverse complement strand
GTGCTCTTCGCCTTCGGCGTGACCGGCTCGAGAACGAGCTCGATCACGGCCATCGGCGCGTTGTCGCCCTTGCGGTTGCCGACCTTGGTGATGCGGGTGTATCCGCCCTCACGCTCGGCTACCAGCGGCGCGATCTCGGCGAACAGGACGTGCACGACTTCCTTGTCACCGATGATCGACTGCACGCGACGACGGGCGTGCAGGTCGCCGCGCTTGGCGAACGTGATCAGACGCTCGGCCAGCGGACGCAGGCGCTTCGCCTTGGTCTCGGTCGTCTGGATCGACTTGTGGGTGAACAGCGCCGCAGCGAGGTTCGCAAGCAGCAGGCGCTCGTGTGCGGGGCCGCCTCCGAGGCGGGGACCCTTCGTGGGCTTGGGCATTTCTCAGTTACTCCAGGTGGGAAAGTCGGTCGAAGACGGATGCCGGGTACGGCTCCGCGTGGCTCAGGCGTTCTCTTCGTCGTAGCCGGCGTAGAAGTGGGCGCCGTCGAACCCGGGGACCGAGTCCTTGAGCGAGAGGCCGAGCGAGACGAGCTTGTCGCGCACCTCGTCGACCGACTTCTGACCGAAGTTGCGGATGTTCATCAGCTGCGTCTCCGAGAGGGCGACCAGCTCCGAGACGGTGTTGATGCCCTCGCGCTTCAGGCAGTTGTACGAACGCACCGACAGATCGAGGTCCTCGATCGGCATCGACAGTTCGTTCGAGGCGACCTCCGCGACCGGCGCCGGGCCGATCTCGATGCCCTCGGCCTCGACGTTCAGCTCGCGGGCGAGACCGAACAGCTCGGTGAGGGTGCGACCGGCCGACGCGACCGCGTCACGCGGGGCGATCGAGGGCTTCGTCTCGACATCCAGGACCAGCTTGTCGAAGTCGGTGCGCTCCCCGGCACGGGTGGCGTCGACGCGGTAGCTGACCTTGAGCACCGGCGAGTAGATCGAGTCGACCGGGATCTGGCCGGCCTCGGCGTACTCGTTGCGGTTCTGGTTCGCCGAGACGTAGCCGCGGCCGCGCTCGATGGTGAGCTCGAGCTCGAACTTGGCGGTGTCGTTCAGCGTGGCGATGACCAGCTCGGGGTTGTGCACCTCGACACCGGCCGGCGCCGAGATGTCGGCGGCGGTGACCTCACCGGAGCCGGTCTTGCGCAGGTAGGCCGTGATGGGCTCGTCGCGCTCGCTGGAGACGACCAGCTGCTTGATGTTCAGGATGATCTCGGTGACATCCTCCTTCACACCCGGGATGGTGCTGAACTCGTGCAGGACGCCGTCGATGCGGATGCCCGTGACGGCTGCGCCGGGGATCGACGAGAGGAGGCTGCGACGCAGCGCGTTGCCGATCGTGTAACCGAAGCCGGGCTCGAGCGGCTCGATGACGAATCGGCTGCGGAACTCCCCGATCTTCTCCTCGTTCAGGGTGGGACGCTGTGCGATGAGCACGATGTGTTCCTTTCGGCTAAGTGCCCGCTATATGACACTTGCTGGTTGAGTTGTTGAGTTGTGGGACGGACTGCCGAGGCATCCCGTCGTGAAACGACCGAATCCCGGGTCGGTGCGCAGGCGGACCCACGCACCTACCCGGGTGCGGCAAACTCAGACGCGGCGACGCTTGGGCGGGCGGCAGCCGTTGTGCGCCTGCGGGGTGACGTCCTGGATGGACCCCACCTCGAGGCCGGCGGCCTGCAGCGAGCGGATCGCGGTCTCGCGGCCCGAACCCGGCCCCTTCACGAAGACGTCGACCTTCTTGACGCCGTGGTCCTGCGCCTGGCGCGCGGCGGCCTCGGCGGCCATGCCCGCGGCATACGGGGTCGACTTGCGCGAGCCCTTGAAGCCCACGCCGCCGGAGGACGCCCAGCTGATGACGGCGCCCGACGGGTCGGTGATCGAGACGATCGTGTTGTTGAACGTCGACTTGATGTGGGCCTGGCCCAGCGCGATGTTCTTCTTCTCCTTGCGGCGCGGCTTGCGCGCAGCGGTCTTGGCCTGTGCCATGAGTGTTCTCCTCTAAACCTTGCAGCGCGCCTTAGCGGGCCTTCTTCTTACCGGCGACGGTGCGCTTCGGGCCCTTGCGGGTGCGCGCATTGGTCTTGGTGCGCTGTCCGCGCACGGGCAGGCCGCGGCGGTGGCGCAGGCCCTCGTAGGAGCCGATCTCGACCTTGCGGCGGATGTCGGCGGCCACCTCGCGGCGGAGGTCACCCTCGACCTTGTAGGTGCCCTCGATGAAGTCGCGGAGTGCCACCAGCTGGTCGTCGGTGAGGTCCTTGACGCGGATGTCGCCGTTGATCTCGGTCGAAGCGAGGATCTCGGCGGAGCGGGTACGGCCGATGCCGTAGATGTACGTGAGAGCGATCACCACGCGCTTGTCGCGCGGGATGTCGACTCCGGCCAGACGTGCCATGTCGTCTCCAAAGGAGTGTCGTGGAGGTGTGGAGCAGGATCGGTGCCCGGGCCTCCGCCCCGAGGTGTCCCCGCCGAAGCGGTTCTGATCCTGCCGAATGAAAGGTGACCGTTCCCGGCGGTTGTGCGGGCCGTTCCCGGTCGTTGAGCGAGCGAAGCGAGACGAAACGCGATGCTCGCGATATGGAGTTGTGTTCTTCAGGTTTCGACTCGGCCTTGCAGACCTCGCTCAACCTTGAGCCGACTGCGCATCAGCGCGGCTTCGCCGCGGTGATCCGCATCGGCTCAACCCTGGCGCTGCTTGTGGCGCGGGTTGGACTTGCAGATGACCATGACGCGGCCGTTGCGACGGATGACCTTGCAGTGGTCGCAGATCGGCTTGACGCTCGGGTTGACCTTCATTGTTCTTTTCCTTGTTCGCTGTCTTCGTGCCTCGGCGCGCGGCTGGTGCCGCCCTCCGGGCCGTTACTTCTCGACCGGCTCAGCGGTAGCGGTACACGATCCGACCTCGGGTGAGGTCGTACGGGCTGAGTTCGACGACGACGCGGTCCTCGGGGATGATGCGGATGTAGTTCTGCCGCATCTTTCCGGAGATCGTGGCCAGCACCTTGTGCCCGTTGGTCAGCTCGACGCGGAACATCGCGTTGGGCAGAGCCTCGGAGATGACGCCCTCGATCTCGATGACACCGTCTTTCTTCGCCATAAACTCACTATCGCTCGTGCAGTCCGCGCGCTCGGAGCAGCGTCACGGCCGCGGCCGTTCGGCGCCCCGTGCAGCCGGTCGGTCTGCGGGGATGGGGTTCGGTGCGCGGACACGCCGCGATGGGCGCAACGCACCAAAGAACGAGCATACGTGGTATTGCCTCGGCGCACAACTAGCCGCTATCCTCCCACCCCCTGAACCCTCCCCTCGCCCGCCCCCAGCCCTCCCCTCGGCCGCCCGCGCCCCGCCCGCGCGCGCGCTCGGTCCCGCATCCCGCGTCATCGAGAAACACCCTTCCGCGCGAAAAACACCGCATTGCGCGATGTCTCGCGCCGTTCGGCGTTTCTCGGCGATCCTCCCCAACCACGCTCGCGGGGTGGGGTTTCCACGGCGGTGCGCTTCGCGCGACGTCGGAGCCAGCGCGCGCGAGAGGGTCTGGTCATGCCGTCTCCGATCTCGTTGCTGCGTCCGTCTCCCATCCCGCTCCACGCCGTGCGACAACTCGACGCCGGGCGGATGCGCGCACGCGGCGACGCGGGCTTCGTGCGCGTACGCACGGGCGTCTACGCGGATCGGCGACTGTGGCAGAGCCTCGCTCCCTGGGAGCGCTATCTCGCACGGGTGCACGCGGTCGCGGCACGCCGCCCCGGCACGATCTTCGCCTTCGAATCAGCCGCGGCGCTGCTCGGCCTGCCGATCTTCGGCGAACCGCGCGACATCCATACCTACGACCCCGACCGGACGCGCTCCCGGCGCTTCGGCGACGTCGTCGTCCACACGAGCGAAGACCCGAAGATGATCCGCAGCGGTGTGATCAGCGTCACCTCGGTGGCCGACACCGCGCTCGATCTGCTTCGCGTGCTCACGCCGGCCTTCGCACTCGCGCTCGCCGACGCGGCGATCGCGCCATCCCTCGCGGACGCGACGAGTCGGGCACACCTTCGCGCGCTCGCGGAAACGAGAGCGAACCCGCGACGCCGCGCGCAGGTGCTTTGGGCAGTGGACCGGGCGGATCCGCAAGCAGAGTCGCCCGCGGAATCGATCAGTCGCGCGGTCATCGAATGGACGGGCTTCGAGGCACCCGAGCTTCAGCGGTGGTTCTCGAGCGAAGGCTTCGATGACCGCGTCGACTTCTTCTTCCCGCGGGCACGGGTGATCGGCGAATCCGACGGGTACGACAAGTACGCCGCTGAGGACTCCCGCGACGCCGTGCGCGGCATCGTCGCCGAGAAGCAACGCGAAGACAGGCTCCGGCGCCAGTGCGACGGCTTCGCCCGCTGGGACCGAGCCGACGCGCTCGCGGTGACACCGCTTCGGCGCAAGCTCCACGCCGCGGGGCTGCGCGCCGAGCGGCCGGAGCAGACCGTCATGCTCGCGACGCTCCGTGCGCGCCGGCCCGACGGCCGCCATCCGTGACGCAGCACCGCGCCGAGAAACGCCGAATGCCCCGAGACACCAGGCGATGCGTGGTTTCTCGGGGCGTTCGGTGTTTATCGGCGCCTCGGCGCCCGCAGGCGCGGGGCGGGGCGGGATGCGCGGGTCAGCTGAAGAGGGACGCCAGGTTGTCGGGCTCGGGGAGCTCGGAGTTGGCGATGACCTCGCCGTTGACCTCGATCGTCGGGGTCGCGATGCCGGAGTTCCCGGGCTGGATCGGGGTCTCCTGCGTCATCGCGGTGACGTAGTCGCTGTACTCGCCCTCGGTGACGCACGTGTCGATGCCGGTGACGCCGGCACCCTCGGCCATCGCGAGGATCTCCTCGTCGGTCAGGCCCTCGGTGTTCTCGGTCGGCTGTCCCGCGAACATCGCCTGCATGAACGGCACGGCCGCGTCGGGGTCCGCCTCGGCGACGCAGTACATCGCGTTCGCCGCACGCGTCGAGTACTCGGTGCCCTGCGAATAGCGGTCGAGGATCGAGATGGGGTGGATGTTGAGCGTGATCGTGCCGTCGTCCACGAGCTCGAGGATGGCGTCGCCGTAGGCCTCTTCGAACTGACCGCAGATGGGACACATGAAGTCGATGTACGTGTCCATCGACTGCTCGCCGTCACCGACGACGACCGCACCGGTCTCCTGGTCGATGCCGGAGCCCTGCGGGGGCTCACCGGGATCGGTGGCGGCGTTGTTCATCCACACCACCAGTACGGTCACGACGACCAGCACCGCGACGACCACGACACTGACCCAGACGGCGAACCAGTTCGTCTGCTTCGCGTTCGCTGCCATCATGCTGTGTTCCTCTTCCTATGCGATCTCTCGGGGCGTGACGCCGAACGGCGCGAGGCCCTCCGCACCGCCGTCGGGCGCGGTGAGCACCCAGACTCCGCCATCATGCACGGCGACGCTATGTTCCCAATGTGAACCGGCCATGCCGTCGACCGTCGAGACCGTCCAGCCGTCGTCTTCGACGAACGTGACATCGCTGCCGGCGACGACCATCGGCTCGATCGCGAGCACGAGCCCCGGGCGCACCTCCGGCCCGGGGTCGGCGACGCGGTAGTTGAACACCGACGGCGACTCGTGCATCTTGCGACCGATGCCATGCCCGACGTACTCGCGCAGGATGCCGTACTCGCCCTGCGCCTCGATGTAGGCCTGGATGGCGGCGCCGATCTCGCCGATGTGCGTCGCGGTCGACAGGGCGGCGATCCCGGCCCACAGCGACCCCCGCGTCACCCGCGACAGCTCTTCGCGAGCGGCCACGACCTCGGGACGGTCGGGGTCGGGAAGCACCACGGTGAAGGCGGAGTCACCGTTCCAGCCGCGGTACTCGGCGCCGGCGTCGACCGACACGATGTCACCGGGCTGTAGCACGCGGTCGCCGGGGATGCCGTGGACGACCTGCTCGTTCACGGAGGCGCAGATGGTGTGACGGTATCCGCGGACCATCTGGAAGTTCGACTTCGCCCCGCGGGAGGTGATCACCTCGGATGCGGCCGCATCCAGCTCCGCGGTGGTCACGCCCGGTGCGATGAGCGACCGGACGGCGGCCAGGGCGTCGGCGGTGATGCGGCCGGGCTCGATCATCGAGCGCAGCTGCGCCGGGGTCTTGTAGAGGGAGCGGCGACCGGGGAGGAGCGACGGCGACACGTCAGGCCAGGGCGCGGCGCGCGAGACCGCGCGCTTCGAGAGCCGCCACGATCCGCTCGGTGATCTCGTCGAGCGTGCCGACGCCGTCGATCGTGTCGACGACGTCGCGCTCGCGGTAGACGTCGAGGATCGGAGCGGTCTCGCGCTCGTAGATGCCGAGGCGGTTGGCGATGACCTCTTCGGTGTCATCGGTGCGCCCCTGCTCCCGAGCACGCTGCGTCAGCCGCGAGATGCTCTCCTCGCGGGGCACGTTCAGCTCGATGACGGCGTCGATCTTCTCGTCGCGCGCGGCGAGGAACGCGTCGAGGTCGGCGACCTGGCCGAGGTTGCGGGGGTACCCGTCGAGCAGGAATCCGTTCGCCGCGTCGTCCTGGCCGAGGCGCTCGGCCACGACGGCGCTGGTGAGCTCATCGGGAACGAGGTTGCCCGCTTCGATCAGCGCCTTCACCTGGTTGCCCAGGTCGGACCCGGCGGCGACGGCCGCGCGGAACATGTCTCCGGTCGAGATCGCCGGTACCCCGAAGGCGTCGGCGATGCGCACGCCCTGCGTGCCCTTGCCGGAGCCCTGGGGCCCCACGATGAGAAGACGAGCGGTCTGATCCGTCATCGGAGGAGCCCTTCGTAATGACGCTGCTGAAGCTGAGCGTCGATCTGCTTCACGGTCTCGAGACCCACACCGACGATGATGAGGATCGACGCGCCGCCGAACGGGAAGTTCTGGTTCGCCCCGACTGTCGCGAGCGCGATCAGCGGCAGCAGCGCGATCAGACCCAGGTAGATCGATCCCGGCAGGGTGATGCGCGTGAGCACGTAGTCGAGGTACTCGGCCGTGGGGCGCCCCGCGCGGATGCCGGGGATGAACCCGCCGTACTTCTTCATGTTGTCGGCCACATCGACCGGGTTGAAGGTGATCGCGACGTAGAAGTAGGTGAACCCGACGATGAGGAGGAAGTAGGTCGCCATGTAGATCGGCGAGTCACCCGTCGTGAAGTACTGCGCGATCCACGCCACCCACGGGGCGGCTTCCTGCCCGGCCTGGGGCTGGTTGAACTGCGCGATCAGCGCGGGGATGTACAGCAGCGACGAGGCGAAGATGACGGGCACCACGCCGGCCATGTTCACCTTGATCGGGATGTAGGTGTTGGTGCCGCCGTAGGTGCGCCGGCCCACCATGCGCTTGGCGTACTGCACGGGGATGCGCCGCTGCGACTGCTCGACGAAGACCACGAGCGCGACCACCACGATGCCCACGGCCAGCACGAGCAGGAAGATCTCGAACCCCTGCGAGGTCGCGATCGCCCACATCGATGCCGGGAAGGCCGCCGCGATCGAGGTGAAGATGAGCAGCGACATGCCGTTGCCGATGCCGCGCTCGGTGACGAGCTCGGCGAACCACATGATCAGGCCGGTGCCGGCGGTCATGGTGATGATGACGAGCAGCTGAGCCCACCACACGTCGTTGGTGAGCACCTGCTGGCACGCGGCGACGTCGGTCACGCCGAACAGCTGACCGCTGCGGGCGACGGTGACGAGGGTCGTGGACTGCAGCAGCGCGAGCGCGATGGTGAGGTAGCGCGTGTACTGCGTGAGCTTGGCCTGACCCGACTGGCCCTCCTTGTAGAGGGTCTCGAAGTGCGGGATGACCACGCGCAGCAGCTGCACGATGATCGTCGCAGTGATGTAGGGCATGACGCCCAGCGCGAAGATGGAGAGCTGCAGCAGCGCGCCGCCGGAGAACAGGTTCACCAGCGACAGCAGACCCTCGGTCGTCCCGGTGATCTGGAGACACTCCTGGATGTTCGGGAAGTCCACGAACGGGGCCGGTATGTGCGCTCCCAGACGATAGATGGCGATGATCGCGAGGGTGAACGCGATCTTCCGCCGCAGGTCGGGAGTGCGGAAGACCCGCGCGATGGCGCTGAACAAGACGATGCCTCCAGGTGGGAATGCGCGGCGGCACACAGGCGCGCCGTTACCCAGGGTAGCCGAACGGGGGCCGGAGTGATCTCCGGCCCCCGTCAGGGACTTACTTGATCGAACCGCCTGCGGCGACGATCTTCTGCTCGGCAGAACCCGAGACCTTGTCGACCTCGACGGTCAGGGCGACCGAGATGTCGCCGGTGCCGAGCACCTTGACCTTCTCGTTCTTGCGGACGGCACCCTTGGCGACGAGGTCGCTCACGGTGACGTCGCCGCCCTCGGGGTAGAGCTCCGCGAGCTTGCTCAGGTTCACGACCTGGTACTCCACGCGGAACGGGTTCTTGAACCCGCGCAGCTTCGGGGTGCGCATGTGCAGCGGCATCTGGCCACCCTCGAAGCCGGGACGCACCTGGTAGCGCGCCTTCGTGCCCTTGGTTCCACGGCCGGCGGTCTTACCCTTCGAGCCCTCACCGCGACCCACACGGGTCTTGGCGGTGTGGGCGCCGGGAACCGGACGCAGGTGGTGCACCTTGAGCACGCCGGGGCGCGAGACAGCGGCCTCGGTCTCGGCGGGCTTCGCGGACTTCTTCGCGGCGGGCTTGGTCGCCGCCTTCTTCGCCGGAGCCTTGTCGGCTTCGGCCTTGTCGTTCTCAGCCATCAGTCGATCTCCTCAACCTTCACGAGGTGGGCGACGGTCTTGACGTAACCGCGCGTCTGCGCGTCGTCCGGACGGACGACCGAGTCGCCGATCCGCTTCAGACCGAGGCTGCGCAGCGTGTCACGCTGGTTCTGCTTCTCGCTCACCTTGGACTTGACCTGGGTCACCTTCAGACGTGCGGCCATCATGCACCAGCCTTCGCAGCGGTGGCCTCGGCCTCCGCACGCACGAGACGGGCGGGGGCGACCTGGTCGAACTCGAGGCCACGACGCGCGGCGACCGCGCGGGGCTCCTCGAGCTGCTTCAGCGCCTCCACTGTCGCGTGGACGATGTTGATCGTGTTCGACGAGCCGAGCGACTTCGACAGCACGTCGTGGATGCCGGCGCACTCGAGCACGGCGCGCACCGGACCACCGGCGATGACACCGGTACCCGCGGCGGCCGGACGCAGCAGCACGACGCCCGCGGCGGCCTCACCCTGCACCGGGTGCGGGATGGTCGAGGCCGAACGGGGAACGCGGAAGAAGTTGCGCTTGGCCTCTTCGACGCCCTTCGAGATCGCCAGGGGCACCTCGCGGGCCTTGCCGTAGCCGACGCCGACCACACCGTTGCCGTCGCCGACGACGACGAGCGCGGTGAAGCTGAAGCGACGACCACCCTTGACGACCTTCGAGACGCGGTTGATGGTGACGACGCGCTCGAGGAACTGGTTGTCGCCCCGGTCGCGCGCACCGCGGTCGCGGTTGTTGTTGCGCTCGCGACCGCCACGGCGGCCTTCGCGCGGCTCGCGCTCGTTCGGCGCCTCGGCGGCGGCCTGCTCGGGCGCGGCCTGCTCGGTGGCGGTCACTTCGGTCTCCTTGTTGTCACTCACAGGTTCAGCCCTCCCTCGCGGGCACCGTCGGCGATCGCGGCGACGCGGCCGGCGTAGCGGTTGCCGCCACGGTCGAACACGACTTCCTCGACACCGGCGGCCTTCGCGCGCTCGGCGACGAGCTCGCCGACCTTGCGCGCCTTGGCGGTCTTGTCACCGTCGAACGAGCGCAGGTCCGCTTCGAGCGTGGACGCCGACGCGACGGTGTGGCCCTTGGCGTCGTCGACGACCTGGACGAACACGTGACGTGCCGAACGGGTCACGACCAGACGCGGCCGCAGCTCGGTGCCGACGATCTTCTTGCGAAGGCGGGCGTGACGACGCGCACGGGCGACGTTCTTCGACTTCACAGCCATGCTTACTTACCAGCCTTTCCGGCCTTGCGGCGGACGACCTCGCCCGCGTAGCGCACACCCTTGCCCTTGTAGGGCTCGGGCTTGCGGATCTTGCGGATGTTGGCAGCCGTCTCGCCGACGGCCTGCTTGTCGATGCCGCTCACGGTGACCTTGTTGTTGCCTTCGACCGTGAACGTGATGCCAGCCGGCGGCTCGACCAGCACGGGGTGCGAGAAGCCGAGGGCGAACTCGATGTTCGAGCCCTTCTGCTGCACGCGGTAGCCCGTGCCGACGACCTCGAGGCCCTTGGTGTAGCCCTGGGTGACACCGATGATGTTGTTGTTGATGAGCGTGCGGGTCAGGCCGTGGAGCGACCGCGACTCGCGCTCGTCGTCGGGACGGGTCACGACGACCTGGTTGTCCTCGACGGAGACCTCGATGGGCCGGGCGACGGTGATGCTCAGCTCGCCCTTGGGGCCCTTGACGGCGACGGCGCGGCCGTCGACCGAAACGGTCACTCCGGTGGGGATGTCGATGGGGAGACGTCCGATTCGCGACATGTCAGATCACCACACGTAGGCGAGGACTTCCCCACCCACGCCCTTCGACTCGGCCTGCCGGTCGGTGAGAAGACCGGAGGAGGTGGACAGGATGGCAACGCCGAGGCCGCCGAGCACCGTGGGGATCTCGGTCGACTTGGCGTAGACGCGCAGACCGGGCTTGGACACGCGCTTGATGCCCGCGATCGAACGCTCGCGGTTGGGGCCGTACTTCAGCGTGAGGGTCAGGGTCTGGCCGACGCGGGCGTCTTCGACGTCCCAGCCGGAGATGTAGCCCTCCTGCTTGAGGATCTCGGCGATGTGGGTCTTGAGCTTCGAGCTCGGCAGCGAGACGGAGTCGTGGTGCGCCGAGTTCGCGTTGCGCAGACGGGTCAGCATGTCTGCGACCGGGTCTGTCATCGTCATGGATTGCTTCTTTCTGTCACCAGGTTTCGTACGCCGTTACACGACGGCCGACCTGTGGTGGGGTGTGGGCCCGGAAGTCCCGGGCCCACGGGGTGTGTCACGCCTGAGCGTCGTCCGCGCGGAACGGGAAGCCGAGGTGACGCAGCAGCGCCCGGCCCTCGGCGTCGGTCCCCGCGGAGGTGACGACCGTGATGTCGAAGCCGCGCACGCGGTCGATGCGGTCCTGGTCGATCTCGTGGAACACCGACTGCTCCTGGAGCCCGAAGGTGTAGTTGCCGTTGCCGTCGAACTGCTTGCCCGACAGACCGCGGAAGTCGCGGATGCGGGGCAGCGCGAGGTTGACCAGGCGGTCCACGAACTCCCACGCACGGTCGCCGCGAAGGGTGACGTGCGCGCCGATGGCCTGGCCCTCGCGCAGCTTGAACTGCGCGATGGACTTGCGGGCCTTGGTGACGACCGGCTTCTGGCCGGTGATCTTGGTGAGGTCCTCGACCGCACCATCGATCACCTTGCTGTCGCGAGCTGCCTCGCCGACACCGGTGTTCACGACAACCTTCACGAGACCGGGGATCTGCATGACGTTCGCGTAGCCGAACTCTTCCTGCAGGGCCTTCTTGATCTCGGCGTTGTACTTCTGCTTCAGGCGCGGCTGGACACGTGCCGAAAGCGAGCCTTCGGCCGCAGGGCCAGCCTGCGCGTCAATGGCGGTGCTCATGTTCAGAGGTCCTTGCCTGACTTCTTCGCGTAGCGCACGCGGACCGTGCGCTTCACGCCGTCCTTGACCTGCTCCTCGACGCGGTGGCCGACGCGGGTCGGCTTCTTGGTCTCGGGGTCGACGACGGCGACGTTGGAGATGTGGATCGGGGCTTCCATCGTTTCGATGCCGCCCGTCTTGGTGCCGCGCTGGGACTGGCCCACGCGGGTGTGCTTGGTGACGAAGTTCACGCCCTCGACGATGACGCGGTCCTGCTCGGTGAGCACCTCGAGGACCTTGCCCTGCTTGCCGCGGTTGTCCTTCGTACCAGAGATGACCTGAACCAGGTCGCCCTTCTTGATGTTCGCCATGATCAGATGACCTCCGGGGCGAGCGAGACGATCTTCATGAACTTCTTGTCGCGAAGCTCACGGCCGACCGGTCCGAAGATGCGGGTGCCGCGGGGCTCCCCGTCGTTCTTCAGGATGACGGCGGCGTTCTCGTCGAACTTGATGTACGACCCGTCGGGACGACGGGTGTGCTTGACGGTGCGGACGACGACGGCCTTGACGACATCACCCTTCTTGACGTTTCCGCCGGGGATGGCGTCCTTGACCGTGGCGACGATGGTGTCGCCGAGGCCCGCGTAGCGGCGGTTCGAGCCGCCGAGGACGCGGATCGTCAGAAGCTCTTTGGCGCCGGTGTTGTCGGCGACCTTCAGCCGGGACTCGTTCTGAATCACTTTGCCTTCTCCAGGATCTCGACGAGACGCCAGCGCTTGGTCGCGCTCAGCGGGCGGGTCTCGTTGATGACGACGAGATCACCGACGCCGGCGGTGTTGGCCTCGTCGTGCGCCTTCACCTTCGAGGTGCGACGCATGACCTTGCCGTAGAGCGGGTGCTTCACGCGGTCCTCGACCTCGACGACGATGGTCTTGTCCATCTTGTCGCTGACGACGTAGCCGCGGCGGGCCTTGCGGTATCCGCGGGCATCAGCGTCACGCACGTCGTGCTCGGCGTGCTCGTGGCCGGGAACCTGGTCCGCGGCCTCGGCAGCTGCCTTCTTCGTGGTGGCCATCACTCAGCCTCTTCCTTTTCGGCCTTGTCGGCGTCATCCGCCTTCTTGGCCTTGCTCTTCTTCGCCTTCGTCTCCACCGGTGCGGGCGTGGCACGGATGCCGAGCTCGCGCTCGCGGATCACGGTGTAGAGCCGCGCGATGTCGCGCTTGACCGCACGGATGCGGCCGTGGCTCTCCAGCTGCCCGGTGGCCGACTGGAAGCGCAGGTTGAACAGCTCTTCCTTGGCCTTGCGCAGCTCCTCGACGAGGCGCTGGTCTTCGAACGTGTCCAGCTCGCTGGTCGCGAGCGTCTTGGTGCCGATCGCCATTACGCGTCGCCCTCCTCGCGCTTGATGATGCGTGCCTTCAGGGGCAGCTTGTGGATTGCGCGGGTCAGCGCCTCACGAGCGAGTTCCTCGTTGACGCCCGAGACCTCGAAGAGGACCCGGCCCGGCTTGACGTTTGCGACCCACCACTCCGGCGAACCCTTTCCGGAACCCATGCGGGTCTCGGCCGGCTTCTTGGTCAGCGGTCGGTCGGGGTAGATGTTGATCCACACCTTTCCGCCACGCTTGATGTGACGCGTCATGGCGATACGAGCGGACTCGATCTGACGGTTGGTCACGTAGGCGGGGGTCAGCGCCTGGATGCCGAACTCACCGAAGGACACCTTGGTGCCACCGGTGGCCTGGCCACCGCGCTTGGGGTGGTGCTGCTTGCGGTACTTGACCTTGCGGGGGATGAGCATTACGCCGACGCTCCTTCTGCGACCGGGGCCTCGCTGCGGGGGCCACGGCGGCGGTCACCGCGCTCGCGCGACGGCTTCTGAGCCGCCTGCTCGCGCGCCAGTTCCTTGTTGGTGAGATCGCCCTTGTAGATCCAGACCTTCACGCCGATGCGGCCGAAGGTGGTCTTGGCCTCGTAGAAGCCGTAGTCGATGTTCGCGCGGAGGGTGTGCAGCGGCACACGGCCTTCGCGGTAGAACTCGGAGCGGCTCATCTCGGCGCCGCCGAGGCGACCCGACACCTGGATGCGGACGCCCTTGGCGCCGGCGCGCTGGGCGCCCTGCAGGCCCTTGCGCATCGCGCGGCGGAACGCCACGCGAGCGGCGAGCTGCTCGGCGATGCCCTGGGCGACCAGCTGAGCGTCGGTCTCGGGGTTCTTGACCTCGAGGATGTTCAGCTGGATCTGCTTGCCGGTGAGCTTCTCGAGGTCGCCGCGGATGCGCTCGGCCTCGGCGCCGCGGCGGCCGATCACGATGCCCGGACGGGCGGTGTGGATGTCGACGCGGACGCGGTCACGCGTGCGCTCGATCTCGATGTTGCTCACGCCGGCACGGTCGAGCTGCTTCTGCAGCAGCTGACGGATCTTGATGTCCTCGGCGACGTAGTCGGCGTAGCGCTGGCCGGGCTTCGTCGAGTCGGAGAACCACCGCGACACGTGGTCGGTGGTGATGCCGAGGCGGAAGCCGTACGGGTTGACTTTCTGTCCCATTACTTGCTCGCCTTCTTCGAGTTGGCAGCCGGCGCGGTCTCGGCGACCTCGGGCGTCGACAGCACGACCGTGATGTGGCTCGTGCGCTTCTTGATCTGGAATGCGCGACCCTGGGCACGGGGCTGGAAACGCTTGAGCGTCGTGCCCTCGTCCACGTACGCGTTCTTCACGTACAGGTCCTGGTCATCCAGGTACTCGCCGTCCTTGTCGGCCTTCACGCGAGCGTTCGCGATCGCCGAGGCGACGAGCTTGTAGATCGGCTCGCTCGCACCCTGCGGCGCGAACTTGAGGATGGCCAGGGCCTCCTCGGCCTGCTTGCCCTTGATGAGGGCAACGACACGACGAGCCTTCTGAGGGGTCACGCGGATGTGTCGCACGCGGGCGATGGACTCCACCATTTCTCTCTCCTCTCAGCGCCCCCGCGTCAGCGGCG
>NZ_DEPK01000099.1:0-10797 GCF_002358725.1 Microbacterium sp. UBA3394 | reverse complement strand
CGGCCCTTCTTGTCGTCCTTCTCGTGGCCGCGGAAGGTGCGGGTGGGCGCGAACTCGCCCAGCTTGTGGCCGACCATGGTCTCGGTCACGAACACGGGGATGTGCTTGCGACCGTCGTGCACGGCGATCGTGTGGCCCAGCATGGCCGGGATGATCATCGAGCGACGCGACCAGGTCTTGATGACGTTCTTCGAACCCGCCTCGTTCTGCGACACGACCTTGCGAAGCAGGTGCTCGTCGACGAAGGGGCCCTTCTTGAGACTGCGTGGCATCTTCTGTTCCTACCTACTTGCGCTTCTTGCCGGCGGTGCGACGACGGACGATGTACTTGTCGCTTTCCTTGTTGGGGTGGCGGGTGCGACCCTCCGGCTGACCCCACGGGGTGACGGGGTTGCGACCACCGGAGGTCTTGCCCTCACCACCACCGTGCGGGTGGTCGACCGGGTTCATGGCGACACCGCGCACGGTCGGGCGGACGCCCTTCCAGCGCTTGCGGCCGGCCTTGCCCCAGTTGATGTTCGACTGCTCGGCGTTGCCGACCTCGCCGATCGTCGCGCGGCAGCGCGCGTCGACGTTGCGGATCTCACCCGAGGGCAGACGCAGCTGCGCGTACGGGCCGTCCTTGGCGACCAGGCGCACCGAGGCGCCGGCCGAGCGGGCCATCTTCGCGCCGCCGCCGGGGCGGAGCTCGATGGCGTGGATCACCGTACCGGTGGGGATGTTGCGCAGCGGCAGGTTGTTGCCGGGCTTGATGTCCGCGCCGGCACCCGACTCGACGATGTCGCCCTGCTTGAGCTTGGCGGGCGCCAGGATGTAGCGCTTCTCACCGTCGGCGAAGTGCAGGAGCGCGATGCGCGCGGTGCGGTTGGGGTCGTACTCGATGTGAGCGACCTTCGCATCGATGCCGTCCTTGTCGTTGCGACGGAAGTCGATCACGCGGTACTGGCGCTTGTGCCCACCGCCGATGTGGCGGGTGGTGATGCGGCCCTGGTTGTTGCGTCCACCGGTCTTGGCCAGCGGACGGAGCAGCGACTTCTCCGGCGTCGATCGGGTGATCTCGGCGAAGTCGGCCACCGACGAGCCGCGGCGACCGGGGGTCGTCGGCTTGTACTTGCGAATAGCCATGTTTGTCTCGTCCCTTACCCGACCGTCAGTTGACTGCCGTGAAGATGTCGATGGAGCCCGACTTCAGCGTCACGATGGCGCGCTTGGTGTCCTTGCGCTTGCCCGTGCCGAAGCGGGTGCGACGGGCCTTGCCGACGCGGTTGATCGTGTTGACGCCCGCGACCTTCACGCCGAAGATCTTCTCGATCGCGGCCTTGATCTCGGTCTTCGAGGCGCGGGGGTCCACCAGGAAGGTGTACTTGCCCTCGTCGATGAGTCCGTAGCTCTTCTCCGAGACGACCGGCTTCAGGATGATGTCGCGCGGGTCCTTGTTGGATGCCGTCTGCAGGACGTTGTCCGTGCTCATGCCGAGACCTCCTCGGTGGCGGCGCTCTTCGACGCGACGAACGCGTCGTAGGCGGCCTTGGTGAAGACGATGTCGTCGGAGACGAGCACGTCGTAGGCGTTCAGCTGGTCGAACGACAGCACGTGGACGAACGCGAGGTTGCGCACGCTCAGGATGCTGCGCTCGTCGTCGCGGTCCACGACCACGAGCACGTTCTTGGTGGCGCCGAGGCCGGTGAGGACCGACGCCGCGGCCTTGGCCGACGGGCCGTTCTCGGTGCCGAAGGCCTCGACGATGTGGAGGCGCTCGCCACGGGCACGGTCGCTCAGCGCACCGAGGAGGGCGGCGGCGATCATCTTCTTGGGGGTGCGCTGCGCGTAGTCGCGCGGCTTCGGCCCGTGGACGATGCCACCACCGGTCATGTGCGGCGCACGGATGGAGCCCTGACGGGCGTTACCCGTGCCCTTCTGCTTGAAGGGCTTGCGGCCGGCACCGGAGACCTCACCGCGACGCTTGGTCGAGTGGGTGCCCTGGCGAGCCGCCGCGCGCTGCGCGACGACGACCTGGTGGATCAGCGGGATGTTCGTCTTGACGTCGAACAGCGCGGCGGGAAGCTCAACCGAACCGGCGTTCTTGCCGTCGGCGCTGCGGACGTCGAGCGCGAGAGTCGAGTCGGCCATGAGATCAGGCACCCTTCACTGCGTTGCGGACGTAGACGGTGCGGCCACGCGCGCCGGGGACGGCGCCCTTGACGAGCAGCAGGCCCTTCTCGGCGTCGACGGCGTGCACCGTGAGGTTGAGGACGGTCACGCGCTCGCCGCCCATGCGGCCGGCCATGCGCATGCCCTTGAAGACGCGGCTCGGGGTCGCCGAGGCGCCGATCGAACCGGGCTTGCGGTGGTTGCGGTGCGCACCGTGCGAAGCGGAGACGCCCTTGAAGTTGTGGCGCTTCATGACACCCGCGGTGCCCTTGCCCTTGCTGGTGCCGACGACGTCGACCAACTGGCCCGACGCGAAGATGCCGTCCACCGTGAGCTCCTGACCGAGTGAGTAGTCAGCGGCGTCCGCGGTGCGGATCTCGGTGAGGTGGCGACGCGGGGTCACTCCCGCGGCCTCGAAGTGGGCCGTGAGGGGCTGGTTGACCTTGCGAGGGATCGATCTGGCCCGTACGGCGATCTGGACGGCGTTGTAGCCGTCCTTCTCGACCGAGCGGACCTGAGTGACCACGTTGGGGGCCACCTCGATGACGGTGACGGGGACGAGCTTGCCGTCCGCGTCCCAGACCTGGGTCATACCGAGCTTGGTGCCCAGCAGGCCCTTGGAAACCTTGGTGTTGATGTCAGCCATGGATCGGACCTCAGAGCTTGATCTCGATGTTGACGTCGGCCGGCAGGTCGAGACGCATCAGCGAGTCGACGGCCTTGGGCGTCGGGTCGACGATGTCGATCAGACGCTTGTGGGTGCGCATCTCGAAGTGCTCGCGGCTGTCCTTGTACTTGTGGGGCGACCGGATGACGCACACGACGTTCTTCTCGGTCGGGAGGGGCACCGGGCCCACGACCGTCGCGCCCGCACGGGTCACGGTGTCGACGATCTTGCGCGCCGAGGAGTCGAGACCTGCGTGGTCGTACGACTTCAGGCGAATGCGGATCTTCTGTCCCGCCATTGTCTGCTCACTCTCTTTCTCGCGTCTTACCGCGGTGTTCCCCTTGCGGGGCACAGCGCAGGCATCGGACGCACACGGCGCTTTCGCGCCCTGGCACTTTCGTCCCGCTCTCGCGGGTTCTGCTGCACCGCTGTTCTGATGTCAATCCGGACATCGGGTGTCCGGCCGACACTCGCACGCACGGGAGTGCATCCCGTTCGAGGAGGTGTCGGTGTGGCGTTCTGCTGCCCGCGGCCTAGGTCCTCGCGCGTCTGGCTCGAAGAGTTCGATGCGCCGCCTATGCACTGCCCTGGCAGTGATCCGGCGGCGCACAGAAGCGCACGCCGGAATGTGGAACCTGACTAGCTTAGCCGCGGGTCGACATCCCACGCAAACCCGGGCGTGTCGCGCTGGGTCGACTCCCAGGAAACGCCGCCGTCCTGCGCATCACCGCGGTCGGACGGGCCGCCCCGCGAGCCACACATAGCCACCCGCAGCGCACACGGCGGCACCGGCGGCGACCGCCCACCACGGGAAGGTGGGGATCTCGGGATCCCGGCCCTGCGCATCGAGGTCCGCCTGCGGCGTGGGGATCACCCGCTCTCCCGTCACGAGGATGCGGTGGCTGTTGATTCCGAGCGGCGTGCAGGTCACGAGCGTCATGAGATCGCGACCGCGCTGCGGGAGCAGCGTCTCGGTCTCCTCGGGCTGGACGACCTGCGTCTCGACGACTTCGTACGTGACCACCTCACCGAAGACCTCGACGGTGAAGGTGTCGCCTTCGCCGACCTCGTCAAGTCGCGTGAACAGCTCTGAGGTGGCCAGACCCCGGTGGGCGGTGAGCACGGAGTGCGTCGCCTCGCCGCCGACGGGCAGGGCGGTGCCCTGCAGGTGACCGACACCGCGGTGCAGCACCGTCTCGCTCGTTCCGTGATAGATCGGGAGGTCGAGGTCGATCGCCGGGATCTTCAGGCGCGCCATGAGCCCCTCCGAGTCGGCCGCGAGCAGCCCGTCGTACTCCGCGGAACCGCCGGATCCGTCGGCGAGAGGCAGCCGCTCGTTCGCGGCGATGTCGGCACCGCCGCCGACGATGGCGGCGTTGTAGTCGCGCGCGCGTTCGAGTTCCGAGCGCAGCGTGTCCGCACCGAGGTCGCGGATGTCGTCGGCGTAGTCGCCGATCCGCTCGGACTGCGCGTACTGGCTGAACCACGCCGCCGCGGCCGGGTAGAGCAGCAGTCCCACGCCGATCACGCTCGCGACGGCGATGAGGAGCGAGATCACCGGCAGGCGCCACCGCCCGCGCCGGCGCCGCTCCCGCCGCGACCCCGGCGCGGCCGTCACGCTCGCCGGCGACGGCGAAGAGGGTGGAGTCCCCACGGGAGCCTCCACCCTCTTGCCGGTCACGTCGGGCGAGCTTACGCGGTCGCGCGAGCCTCGGCCGCACGGCGACGCGCGACGACGACGCCCGCACCCACCGCGATCGTCAGGAGCGCGGCACCGCCGACACCGAACCACACGCCGCCGTCACCACCGGTGAGGGGCAGCGCGAACGCCGGCACCTGGCTGTGCTGGAACTCGACGTAGTTCTGGATCGGCGGAACGGTCGAGGTCTCCCCCGCGACCACCTGCGTGTAGACGCGGTCCGGCGACGGCAGTTGGAAGCCGGCCGGCGGCGAGATCTCGCGCACCCAGTAGTTCCCGGGGGTGATGATCGGGATCTCCACGTATCCGGTCTCGTCGGTCGTCCAGTCCGAGACCCCGTCGATCAGGATCGGGTTCTCGCCGCGGATCGCGTCTTCCTCGTTGAGGTAGACCTGGTAGGTGGCGCCCGCGAGCGGGGTGCGGGTGCCGTCTCCCACAGCCTCGAAGGCGAACACGGTGAGCTGACCGATCGGCGTCGTGCCGGTCACGGACTCCGTGGCGCCGTTCACGGTGGCCGTCGCGGTGTTGACGATGTTGCCGCTCGCCGGGATCGCCACGGCGCGGGTCAGCACGTCGAGCGTCACCAGTCCCCCCTGCAGCGTCGTGAGGCGCGTGAGACCCTGCGGGGTGAAGGTCAGCGTCATCGTGTCGTCGACGATCTCGAGGGTGTAGTCCCCGCCGGCGCCTTCCGTGAACGACTGCGGGATCCCGGCGGCGTCGGTCACCGTGACTCCGGTCGGGTCGACTCCGGCCGGCGGGCTGGTGACGTAGACGAGCTCGCTCGGGATGCTGTCCTGCAGCACGAACGTGTCGATCGCGTCACCGGCGGCCAGCGTCGGGATCACCGAGGAGATGCCCCAGCGGATGAGGTCGGGGTTGCGCGCCTCCTCGGAGTTCGCCGGCGCCGGGATGCGGGTCTTCGTGAGATCCGTCACCGCGTTCTTGGGGTAGACGTGCACGTCGTAGATCCACTCGTTCGCCGGGGCTCCGCTGGGGCCGGTCGGGAACGGGAGGGTCACGAGGAACGGCGCCGTGGGGTTGGTGACATCGTCGGGGAGGGCGGTCTCGGTGACCAGGTACAGGCCGATCGGCATGTCGGCGGAGAACTCCGCCACGCCGTTCGCGTCCGACACCGCGGTGAAGGAGGTCGTGCCGACCTGGCCCGCAGCGGTCGCGGGGGTGAGGTTGGCGACGGTGTCCCAGCCCGCTGACGTGAGCAGGTCGACGTCTTCGACCAGCTGCGCCGTGAACTCGGCGTCGGCCAGCGGCGTGCCCGGGATGCCGCCGGGGATCTCCTGGCCGGTTCCGATGTCCTGCGGGCTCTCGGGGCCGAGGGCGTACTTGTGGACGGTGAGGCTGCGGGGCGCGTCGGGGTCGATGTTGCCCGGCTCCGCGTGTGCGGGGGCGACCGCGGCGACGGCGGCGAGCGCGCCGAGGGCGATCGCTCCGACGGCGGCGGTGATCCGCTTGCTGATGGACATGGGATGAGTTCCTCTCGTGTGATGAGCGGTCTTGCCTGGGTGGGATGGTTGAGGTCGTGCGGAGACGGAGTCGTGTCAGGCCACTGCGGCACTCCTCCGCGTTCGGCGCCAGCCGTGGAAGCCGGCGAGCGACAGGGCGGCCAGGAGCACGGCTCCGCCGCCGAGGAGGTAGGCATCGGTGCTCTGCCCACCGGTCAGGGGAAGCTCGGTCGGGTTGACCGGCGCATTCACGAACCGATACACCGCGGACTGACCCGCAGCAGGTGCGGTGATCGACGTGGACGCGACGGGGACCCACGTGGACCCCTCGAGGCGCTCCAGGCGAACCTGCCGGTACGCCAGTGCACTGTCGGGGTCGCGAAGCTCTTCGCTCAGGGTGTACGGATGCCCGGGGCGCACGTCGACGGTGCTCGCCGCGTTCTCGCCCGGGGCGTATTCCGCGCCGACGACCGTCTCGGTCGGCAGGTCGAGCCCGTCGGCCGCTTCGGGTGCGGCGGTGACCTCCCAGTCCTGCGGCTGGAATCCCGGTCGGGGCTGGTCGACCTGCTTGACGAGCGTCAGCCGTGCCGTCGCGTTCGTGACGGTGCAGGTGACGCTCGCTCCTCGCGCGAGGGTCACCGCCCCGTCATCCGTCACGGCCACGGCGGCTCCCGAGCCGTCGACGCAGGTCCAGCCGGCCGTCTGGACGTAGGTGTCGGGACCTCCCGACTCCGACAGCCGGTAGGGCACGCCGGGCGAGACGATCTCATCGTCGACCCGCGTGGTTCCGCCGGCGCCGCTCGGCCCCGGGAGGGCGGTCGTCGGGCCGGTCGCCGCGAGAAGCCATTCGGACGCGTCGGCCGCGCCGAACGCGACGTCCTTCACCAGGGTGAGTGTCGCGACGGGGCGGTTCGTGATCGTGCAGGCCACCGTGGAGGACGCGGCGATCCCGGTGAGCGTGCCGCTGACGTTCTGACCGCTCTGCGCGAAGCTCACCGATCGATTCGCTCCGTCGACGGTGCACGTCGCGCCGACGAAGAGATAGCCGGTCTGCTGCACCTCGGAGATCGTCAGCGTCGCCCGCGACGCGGTGGATCCGAACAGCACCGTCCAGACGGCGGACCCGTTCGCACCGGTCTGCTGGCGCGGGGCTTCGCTCGGCAGCGCCGTGGCGGTGCCCGTGGTCGCCTGTGCGCTGACCCCCACCGTCCAGCCGCTCGCCGCATCGGCCTGACCCGTGGCGGGATCGAGCACCCGCTTCGTCACGGTCACGGTGGAGGCCGGTCGCGGGGAATTGAAGAACGTGCACGTGACGGCCGCGCCGAGGCGATCGGGCATGGTCACCTGACCGCTCTCGCTCGATCCCGTCGACAGGCGCACGCCGTCGGACCAGCATTCGTAGACACGGGTGTATGCGCCGATCGGGGAGGAGGACCCGGCGGCCATGGCCTCGGAGACGCCGACGGTCCTGCCCACCGGGACCGGCAGCGGCCCGATCTGCGCCGCCTGGACGCCCGTGGCCGACCCCGCCGTGGTCGCTGTGGCGATCGTCGCGCCGTCGGCGCTGGCCGTGAGGGTGAACTGATCGGCCCCGGCGGCGCGCCCGACGACGTTCTTCTGCACCGCGAGGGTCGCCGGCGACGCACAGCCGGCGAGGTCGGTCGACGAGGTCAGCGCCACGCGAGGGCTGCCTGCCACCCGGGTCCACGTCGTCGGGTCGAATTCGTACGCGCTCTGCCCGTCGCTGAGGAACGCCGTGCCGCGCGACGAGAACGCGATCCCGTTGGCGTTCCCGAACGCCGGAGAGGACTCCGTTCCCGTGATCGACTTCGTCGTCGAGGCGTTCACGGCGAGGTCGCCGCCCGCGGCCGCCGCGAGGGTCGCCGCGGTGACGGTGTAGATCGCTGCGCTGTTCGCCCCGCTGACGGCGGCCGCCCCGAGCACGTAGAGGTTCCCGCGATCGTCGAAGGCCATGTCGCCGTTGCCGTTGGGCGACGAGCCGGTGGCGAAGGAGCCGAGGTACGCGAACCGCGATGCGGTGGGGTTCGCCTCCGTGAAGCTCCAGAGATGGAACCGACCGCTGTTGAACTTGCCGAAGATGTACCGGTTGTTCTCGAGGTCGACGGCACCCGCGACGAGGGACCCCGCCACCGCCGCGCCCGCTGCGTTGCGCGGGGTGTAGGCCGTTCCCGACAGCGTCTGGTAGCCGCCGGCACTCGACCATTTCAGGATCGCGCTGACGCTCGTCGCGTCGGTGGAGCGCGCGAACGCGTAGGCGACGGTGCCGCCGTCGCCTACGCCGAGGCCGTTGACGTTCGTCTGGTTCGACCAGCCGCCGGCCGCCACGGTCGCGCCCGTCACGATGTCGCCCTGCACGACGGCGCCGGTCTGCGAGACGGAGGAGAAGTGCGTCGCGTCGCACGCGAAGGCGGCCGGCTGCGGCGTGTTCGTGAAGGTGCACACCACCTGTGCGCCGGGCTCATCCGGGATGGTCAGCGACCCGGCGGTCGACGCGCCCGACGCGATCACCGTGCCGTCCCGCAGGCACTCGTATGTGGCTCCGTAACCGAGGCCCGCGCCGGAGGTGGGCTGCTCATGGATCGTGTACTGCGCGCCCGGAGTGACCGTGAACGCGTCGATCCGCGCGCTCTGCACGCCGGTGGCCGTCCCCGTTGTCGTCGCCGATGCGAGCACGGTGGAGCCGCTGCGCAGTGACAGCGTGAACTGGTCCGTCGCCGCCGTGCGGGCCGTCACGTTCTTCTGCAGCGTCACCGTGGTGCGCGGGTCGACGACGAGGGTCGCCGCCTCCGGAGCGACGAGGATCGTCGAGACGTCGTCCGCACCGTTCTCGTAGGTCCCCGGCTCCGCCGCCACCACATCGACCGTCACCGTGCAGGACTGCGCACCGGCCGCGAGATCGGCGCCGGCGACGGTGACCGACGACGAGCCGGCGGCGGCGACGACGGAGTACGCCGTCCCCGAACCATTCGTGCATGTCCCCCCGACATTGGGCGTGGCCGCGACGCGGAGACCGGTCGGGAGCGTGTTCGCGAAACCCCAGTCGGCCTTCGCAGCGAGCTCGCCGGTGTTCGTGACGGTATAGGTCAGCGTCGTCGGTGTGCCGGCCACGACACTCTCGTCGCCGAACGCGACATCGAGGCTCGGCGTGACGTCGAGGATGCGGAGGTTGTCGACCCCGACATCGTTGCCGCCGCTGGAGAGGTTCAGGTTGCGCACCGTGGGACGCAGGGACCCCAGCTCCCCCGCCGCCACGCGCACGGAACCCGTGGCGGTGAAGCGCCCCGCGCGCACCGCGTCGCCGCCGTAGACCCAACCGGTCTGCCCGGAGACGAGCGGAGAGGTGTAGAAGGCCGATCGTGCGTCGGTGCACGCCGTTATCGGCGAGGATGTCAGCGTCGTGCCGCCCAGCGCGAGAGCGATCTGCGAGCGAGCGGATGCGGTCGTGCACGACGCCTCGACGATGTCGATCGACGCGGTGAAGTATCCGCCCGCAGGGTTCGCGACGCCCGTTCCGGTGACGCGGTCGAGCATCCGCGTACCCCCGGCCGCACCCGTACCCGAGGAGGTCCACTCCGCGAGGGCGCGATTGGATCGCGTGGCAGCCGTCGATCCGTTGGCGGGTGCGGCCGACGTCCCTCCGGTCACGCCGGCGTCGACCTGTCCGAGCACGTCGGCCATGCGGCGGATGTTCACCCGAGCGTTCTGCTGGTTCGTGGCGTTCGTCGACGTGCACTCGGTCGCGCCGGCCGCGAGAGCGGTGTTGTAGGTCACCAGCACGCCGTTGCAGTCGGCGTAGTCGAGCCAGAAGGTGTCTGCCGTGTAGGCGCCCGACGCGTAATCCGGCAGGCGCACGAGCGCGGATCCGCCCACCTCCGCGAACCTCTCGGCCCACACCTCGACGGGCGCCTCGGGCACGCCGGCTGCCAGGATCGACATCTCGCGCAGCGCCCGCGGGCTCGGCGCGGGGGCGGCCGTGCCGCTCTCCTCGGGCGCGACGTCGGTCGTCTCCTCGGGGCTGGGCGACGGCTCCGGTTCCACCGCCGCCCCCGCAGGCGAGACCGCGCCGACGCCGAACCCGAGGCCGACGAGGCAGGCCAGCGCCGCCGCGGTGACGCGGTGGCGCAGCGCGCGCGACGAACGGATGAGCATGCGATTCCCGGGGCACGCCGAACACCGCCCGGCGGGAGTGGCTGTGACGTGGAGTCACCACCCACCGGGCACGAGAGGCTTCGGCTTCGAGCGGAGTGGTCCGGGTGGTTCCCGCGGACTCAGGACACGTTCAGGGTAAGCACAGGGAATTCCGATCGTCGATCGAAGAACGGGTGAAGAAAACGCGAGGCGGCGGTGGGAAGCAGGGCTTTTTGGCCGGTCAGGCGCGGTTCGACGCGTGAGGATGCAGTGGTGTTCGAATCTGCATTCATGCGTGTATCGGTTGCGTCTGAGGACAACAAAACCCCCGGGGCATAAGCCCCGGGGGTTTTGCAGGTCTCAAGTGCAGATCTCGTGCGGAGATCTCGCGCAGATCTCGATACGCCGCCGTTGGCGGCTACTCGATCTGAGCCGACGCCGCGTCAACGCGCGCTATGCGCGCATTGACCCGGCACGGCTCACTTGATGATCTTGGTGACGGTGCCGGCACCGACGGTGCGGCCACCCTCGCGGATGGCGTAGCCGAGGCCCTCCTCCATGGCGATCGGCTGGATGAGCTCGACCGTCATGTCGGTGGTGTCGCCGGGCATGACCATCTCGGTGCCCTCGGGCAGCGTGATGACGCCGGTGACGTCGGTGGTGCGGAAGTA
>NZ_DEPK01000052.1:0-4089 GCF_002358725.1 Microbacterium sp. UBA3394 | reverse complement strand
CGTTCGCTCGTGCTCATCACGTTCGTGTACGAGAACGTGTTCCTGCAGTTCGCCTCGATCGTCCCCGGCGCCGTGATCCTGCTGCTCAGCCTGGGGCCCGATATCTTCGGTGAGAATGCGACGCTGCTGGTCCTGCCGGTCCTCGTGCTCGTGCCGCTCGCGGCGGTGCTGTACCCGCCGGTCTTCCACCGCCTCGTGAGCATCCCCGCGCGGCGCGCGCTCAAGCGCGAGGTGCCGAAGGAGTACTTCCTGTCGACCGGGCGGACGCTCGCGTACATCGTCGGATTCCTCGGGCCCCGTGCGCTCAACGGCATCGGCTTCGTAATGATCGCCGCGACCGTCAGCGCGGTCCCGCCCACGCAGTGGCTTTCCTTCGCGGCCGCCTACGTGCTGGCCGGTGCGATCGGAATCCTCGCGTTCTTCGTGCCCAGCGGTCTCGGAGTTCGCGAGGCCGTCATCGTGCTCGTCCTCAGCCAGTACATCCCCGTCGCGGAGGCGATCGTCATCAGCCTCCTCGCGCGCCTCCTCAGCACCGTCGGCGACGGCCTCGTCGCTCTCATCTACGTCGGCATCCGCCGCACCATCCCCAAGGAGTACCGACCATGACCGGTCCGCGGATCACCATCATCGGCTCAGCCCTGTCGGGCAACAAGGGCGCCTCCGCCATGCTCGAAGCGGCGATCCAGTCCCTCGGCGAGCGACTCGACGACCCCCGGTTCACGCTGCTCAGCATGTACCCGCGCGAAGACGCCGCGCAGAACCCGTACCCGAACCTCGAGATCCTGCCGGCGAATCCGCGTCAGCTGGGCGTGACGATCAACACCGTCGCGCTGGCCTACCGCGTCCTGCCGTTCCTGCGCGGGACGCTGCGTCGCCATTCGCGTGTGATCCGCGCACTCGCCGATTCGTCGGTGCTGCTCGACCAGGGCGGCATCACCTTCACCGACGGGCGCGAGAAGTTCCTCCTGTACAACGTCGCATCGATCCTGCCGGCGCTGAACACCCGCACGCCCGTCTTCAAGTGCGCCCAGGCCGTCGGCCCGTTCCAGAATCCGATCAACCGCTGGGCGTCGCGCACCTTCCTGCCCAAGGCAGCGACGGTCGTCACGCGCGGCCGCATCACCCACGAGTACGCCGAGGGGCTGGGACTGACCAACCTCGTCGCGGGCGCCGACTACGCCTTCTCGCTCGAGCTCGAAGGCACCGAGGGCGAGCAGGTGTCCCGTCATCTCGATCTGTCGTTCTTCGACGAGGACGTGGTGGGCGTGTGCCCGAGCGTGGTGCTGCAGAAGAAGGTCGACGCACGCGGCGGCGACTACGTAGGGCAGATCGTCGACTTCATCGGGCACGTGCGCGCACAGGGCAAGCGCGTGCTCCTCCTGCCCCATAGCGTGCGCACCGGAACCGACAAGACTCACAACAACGATCTGCCGCTGTGCAGTGAGATCCACTCTCGGCTCACGCTGGGTGACGACCTCCTCTTCGTCGATCGGGAGCTCAGCTCGCAGCAGCTGCGCTACCTGATCGGGCGGTGCTCGTTCTTCGTTGCCAGCCGCTTCCACGCGATGGTCTCATCGCTCGCGATGGCGGTTCCGACGCTCGTGATCGGGTGGAGCCACAAGTACCGCGAGGTGCTCGAGATGTTCGACCTAGAGGAGTGGGCCTTCGGCCACGACATGCTGACTTTCGAGTACTTGGTGGAACGCTTCGAGGCACTCGAGGATGCTCGGGCGGTTGTGGAACGGAAGCTCGATGAACATCTGCCGGTTGTAAAGGCGCGATCGATTGAGCAGGCCGAACTCATCGCGCAGGTTGTGCGCACGCATCGGTGAACGCTCGCGACGACCGTCCGGTCCTTTTGTGTGGGTCAGTTACCTGCGGCAGAGTTTTCCGCTAGCGAGGGCATGGTTCTGAAGTCACCGTCGCGTCCGATGATCCGTCCGTCTCGCAGGCCGCGCCACAGATTGCTGGTGCCTCGCACCGTGCGCTCGACGAAGAAGAGACGAATGAGTTCCTTACCGAACGTAAGCGACGTCCCCAGCCCAAACAGCAGCGGGTGATACACGCCGTTGGCGCGATAGTACTTCTTGATGATGGCCCGGTTGCGCATGATGTAGTACCTGTACGCGTTGCTTGAGGCATTCATGTGGCGGACGCCCATGTCCCACTGTTTGATCTCGCGTGTACGGCGGAGAACGAACTCGTCGACGATGACCGACGTCGTGACGCGTGACGCCAGCCAGCCGTACAGCTGGTCGTCCCAGTAGATGAAGAACCGCGGGTCAGGAAGGCCGATCTGCCTCACGATGTCCCGGTGGATAAACATGCCCTCAAAGCAGCCGGAGTTCATCTCCTTGTAGCCGGACTCGTCGAAGCCGGCGGGAGCGAACGGAATCGGGATCGCCATCTTCTCAGCGATGCGGTACTGCCAGTAGAACTCGCTGCCGTCGTAGTCATAGCGGCGTCCCTGAATGCTCTTGAATCGGGGCGCCCACGCGCCCATCCGAGCGAGACCGTCCGGAAGCACCTCGACATCGTCGTCCATGAGCCAAATCCAGGTGGAGCCGAGATCGTAGGCGATGCGCATTCCTTCGCTGAAACCGCCCGAGCCGCCCGTGTTCGACTCGAGGCGACGGTACATGAGCTCGGTGCCGACGCGATCGCGAAACGACTCCACAACCTCGGTGGTGTCATCGCTGGACGCGTTGTCGACGACCACGACATGTCCCGGCTTCGGGTCCATGCGCGTGATGCTCTCGAGAAGGCCGGCGAGCAGGTGCGAGCGATTGAACGTGACGATCGCGATCGTCACGGATGCCGGTTGGAAGGAGTGTTGTTCCACGCCTGCCACACCAGGCCCAGTCACGGTCATTTCTCCTCCTCGAAACTGGAGGCCCAAGCCTCCGGTGAGGTCAGGGCGGGAAGCGCCGCGCGGTAATCGCGCGAAAGGCGCGCCCAATCCTTTCGCAGCGCGCGGTGAAGGCGGATTGATTCGACGAGCATGCGTCGGTAGGCTGCGCGATCTCGCGTGTACACGTTCTTCCCGGCGCCATCCGCGGTGCTCACGAGCGCACTGTCGAAGAGGGGCACGCGCCACCAATGCGCGTCGGTCTTGCCGAATTCGACTTCCGGCTGAGCGACGTTCTCCGGCCGCGGCTCGTGCAGCCAGTGAGAGATCAGTGTGGTCGCGGTGAACCACCGGAGTCGCATGCCGGCCGGGCTGTCATAGGCGTGGCGGCGCAGCCGCTTGAACACCTGACGACCACGCCGCGACCGCATTGGGCTGCCGTCGTCCTTGTGGACGACCGTCTCGGGGAAATTTCCCGCGAGGGCGCGCGCCTCCGGCATCGCGGTCGCCAGGTTGCGCCACATGTGGTCGGGTCCCGAGAGGATGTCGCGCAGCGCCCGATGGCGAAGCGCCACGGGGTAGTACTGCATCATCATGAGGTGTTTGAGGTCGACGCGGCGGCTGTGTCGCAGAAGCGTTCCGCCATCCGGTGCTCGTGAGTGCAGAAGCGCCGCGACGATGCGATTGCGCGCGTGAAAGTACGCCTGCCAGTCGATCGAGTCATCCTTGCCGACCCAGGAGACGTGCCACAGCGCGACGCCGGGCAACGACACCGTCGGGACCCCTGCCTCCCGGGCGCGTAGACAGTGCTCCGCGTCATCCCATTTGATGAAGGCGGGCAGTGCGAGGCCGACCTTCTCGAGGGCTTCTTTCGGGATGAGGCACATCCACCAGCCGTTGTAGTCGGCGTCGAGGCGCATGTGGAGGGTGGGGGACTGGCGGAGGTTGCCCTCGGAGAAGTCGTGCGGCATGCGCTCCTGGAAGAGCGTGCGCCACATGAACGGCTGCTCGTCGACGACCTCTGCCCAGGCGTGAAGCTTGGGCCGATCGAGCAGGTCGAACATGTGCGCGCCCACGATCGTCGGCGTAGTCGCGTACTGCCCGAAGAGGATGGACCGGCGGATCGACTCGGGCTCGATGCGCACATCGTCGTCGAGGAGCTGCACGAAATCGCTGTCTTCTCGCGCGAGTGTCTCGACCATGGCCCGGGAGAAGCCGCCGGAGCCCCCGAGGTTCGGCTG
>NZ_DEPK01000150.1:6563-7404 GCF_002358725.1 Microbacterium sp. UBA3394 | reverse complement strand
TTCCGCCAGCGCACCACCGACTACCGCGAACCGCCGGCGAATCGGAAGACCCGGATCCGATGACCGTGCGCGTCGAGATCGCGATCGTCGGTGCGGGCTTCGCCGGGATCGGCATGGCGCTGGCCCTGCTCCGCGACGGGCGGGAGTCGTTCGTGCTCCTCGAGCGCGGCGACAGCGTCGGCGGCACGTGGCGCGACAACACCTACCCGGGCGTCGCGTGCGACGTGCCCTCGCACCTGTACGGGTTCGCCGACCACCCGCATCCGGACTGGTCCCGCGTGTTCGCGCCGGGTGCCGAGATCCACCGCTACCTCGCCGACGTGGCCGACCGCGCCGGCGTGACCGACCGCACCCGTCTGCGGACGGGCATGACCGGCGCGCGGTGGGACCGCGACTCGTCGACCTGGCGCGTGAGCACGTCCGACGGCGACACCGTGATCGCCGATGCCCTCGCCATCGCGTGCGGCCGCCTGACGGAACCGCTCATCCCCGAGATCACCGGGCTCGAGACGTTCCCTGGGCCGCTGTTCCACTCCGCCCGCTGGGACCACTCCGTTCCCGTCGCGGGGCGCCGCATCGCCGTCGTCGGCACCGGAGCGAGCGCCGTGCAGCTCGTGCCGGAACTCGTGCGCCGCGGTGCGCACGTGACCCTGTTCCAGCGCACGCCGGCGTGGATCGTGCCCCGCGGCGAGCGCGCGTATTCCTCCGCCGAGCGTCGACGCTTCGCGGAGCATCCCGAGACCCTCGCCGACCTTCGCGCGACGCTGTATGCCGAGGGCGAGGCGCGGTTCGCATCGCGCTCCGGCGATGCCGCGGCCGCCGATCTTGCGCGCGGCACGGC
>NZ_DEPK01000150.1:0-6169 GCF_002358725.1 Microbacterium sp. UBA3394 | reverse complement strand
GCGTTCGGCTGCAAGCGCGTGCTGCTGTCGGACGCGTTCTATCCGGCGGTGGTCTCGGATGCGGTCACCCTCGTTCCGGCCGCGCTCGACGCCGTCGACGGCGATGTTCTCACGGCAGCCGACGGCTCCCGACACGAGGTGGATGCACTGGTGCTCGCAACGGGGTTCGCCTCGGCGCAGCAGCCGTACGCCGACCTCGTCACCGGTGAGGACGGCACCCTCGCCGACCACTGGAGCAGCGGGATGACCTCGTTCGCCTCGACCGTGGTCGCCGGGTTCCCCAATCTCTTCGTGCTCAACGGACCCAACGCCTCGCTCGGCCACAACTCCTCCGTGCTCATGCTCGAGGAGCAGGCCGCGTACGCCGTGCGCACCCTCGCGCGCCGCGAACGCGTCGCCGGCGGCGTGCTGCGGGTGGACCCGGCCGCCGAAGCGGCGTACACGGCCGAGATCGACCGCGCCGCCGCATCCACCCCCTGGATCACCGGCGGCTGTCGCAACTGGTACGTCGACCCCCGGTCCGGGCGACTGACGCTCTTGTGGCCCGGCACCGTCGAGGCCTTCCGCGACCGGCTCGCGCGCGCCGACGGATCCGAGTTCCTCGCCCCGGCTCCTGCTGCCGCGACCACCGCATCCACCCCCACGCTGCGCCCACGTCCCTTCCCAGGAGGAGCATCATGACCTTCCCGCTGCGCTTCGGCTACAAGGCATCGTCCGAGCAGTTCGGCCCGAGCGAACTCGTCGAGTTCGGCGTGCTGGCCGAGGAGATGGGCTTCGACTCCGTGTTCCTCTCCGACCACTTCCAGCCCTGGATGCACGACGGCGGCCACGCCCCCGCCGCCCTGCCATGGCTTGGGGCGCTCGGGGCCCGCACCGAACGGGTGCTCATCGGCACATCCGTTCTCACGCCGACCTTCCGCTACCACCCCGCCGTGATCGCGCAGGCCTTCGCGACGCTGGGGGTGATGTTCCCGGACCGCGTCGTTCTCGGCGTCGGCACCGGCGAGGCGCTCAACGAGGTGACGCTCGGGCTGGAGTGGCCCGACGCGCCGGAGCGGTTCCAGCGCCTCAAGGAGGCGATCCTGATGATCCAGCAGCTCTGGACCGACGAACGCGTCACGTACGACGGGACCTACTACTCCGTGAAGGACGCGACCATCTACGACCGGCCGGGCGCCGAGCATCCGGTGCCGATCTGCATCGGCGCCGCCGGACCCGCCGCCACCCGCCTCGCCGGACGCATCGCGGACGGGTTCATCACCACCAGCGGCAAGAACCGCGAGCTGTACACCGACACGCTGCTGCCCGCACTGGCGGATGGCCTCGGCAAGGCCGGGCGCGCATCCGACGCGATCGACACCCTCATGGAGGTGAAGGTGTCGTATCACCCCGACCACGACACCGCCCTCGAGAAGACGCGGTTCTGGGCCCCACTCGCGCTCACGCCCGAGGAGAAGCGCGACGTGCACGATCCGATCGAGATGCAGCGGCGCGCGGCCGAGCTGCCGATCGAACGGGCGGCCTCGCGCTTCATCGTCTCGACCGACCCGGACGAGCACGTCGAGCGGATCTCGGAGTACATCGAACTCGGCTTCCGGCACCTCGTCTTCCACGACCCCGGCCACGACCAGGCCGAGTTCCTGCGCATGTACGGGGCGGAGATCCTCCCGCGCCTGCGCGCGAAGTACGCCTCGTGACCTGCGTCGTGGCCGCTTCGTCGTCGCGCGCGTGCGCGTGCACGAACTCAGGCTGGAGGCACCCCGTTGGCCGGGATGAGGCGGAATGACCCCCGCACAGCCTGAGTTGGTGCACGGCGTCGGAGGTGACCCGGCGGGCGGGCACGACCCGGCGGGCGAGGACGAGCCGGCGAGAGGGGACGACCCGGCGGTTCAGCGGTGGCGCGTCGTCATTCCGGTGAAGCCCGCGCGACGAGGGAAGTCGCGGCTCGCGTCCGGGGCGTCGCGTGAGGGTCTGGCGCGTGCGATCGCGCTGGACACCATCGCCGCGGCGGCCTCGTGCCCGGTGGTCGCGCAGGTGTTCGTCGTGACCGACGACGCGGGGCTGCCGCTGGCCGCGGCCGACATCCCCGGACTTCGGTTCGTCGCCGAGGAGGAGGCTCGCGGCCTCGATGCGGCGATCGCGCTCGGCATGGCGGCAGCGGGAACGGTCGCACATCGCGCCGCGCTTCTCGGCGACCTTCCGGCACTCCGCCCCGACGACCTCGCCGCGGCGCTCGACGCCGCCACCGCGCATCCGCGCTCCGTCGTCGCCGACGCCGAGGGCACCGGCTCGACGCTGGTGACCGCCACCGCAGGGGTGGAATGGACGTCGGCCTTCGGCGACGGATCCTTCGCGCGTCACCTCGAGATGGGGTGCGTGGCGATCGACATCCCACGCGGTTCCACCGTCCGTCGAGACGTGGATACACCGGAGCAGCTGGAAACCGCCGCGACCCTCGGCGTCGGCCCGCATACCGCCGCCCTTCTGTAGCTGCCGCACACCGCCGGCACGCCGACGCCGGTCGGTCCGCCACGCGGACCCGGTCCGTCCGTCCGTCACATCCGTAACCCGGCCCCGCGTGCCGTAACTCAGGCTCAGGGCGCCGGAATCAGCCTTCTCGGGCTGCTGCACAGCTCCACAGCCTGAATTAGGGCACATAGGTGACGGAGACGGGTCTGGGGTGACGGAGACGGGTCTGGGGTGACGGAGACGGGCCTGGGTCGGGGCCGGCAGCCGCGGCCGAGCGGGTCAGAACAGGAGATAGACGGCGCCGACGATGGTGAAGACGATGACCAGACGCTCGAAGAGGCGCTGATCGAGGCGGTTCGCCCACCAGCGCCCGAGGAGAGCGCCGACCACGACGAGCGGCACGAGGATCGCGTCGAGCACCAGGCCCGCGGGTGTGATGATCCCGAGGCCGATGGAGAAGGGCAGCTTGGTGATGTTCACGAGGAAGAAGAACCACGCCGCAGTGCCGAGGAACTCCTTCACGGCGAACCGCGACGCGAGGAAGTACATCGACATCACCGGTCCCGCCGCGTTGGCCACCATCGTCGTGAAGCCGCCGAGCGTGCCGTAGCCGGCCGCGGCGACCGGGTGCGGACCGGCGCCCGCGACGACGGGCGCGAACCGGCGACGCAGCAGGGTGAAGGCGACCACGGCGAGTAGGATCACACCGATCACCCGGCTGACCCACTCGTCGTTCGCCACCGCGAGGAAGACGGCACCGAGCACGAGGCCTACCAGCACGGCGGGCGCGAGCCGCAACAACGCCCTCCAGTTCGCATCACGCCGGTAGGACACGATCGCGAACAGGTCGGCGACGATGAGGAGGACGAGCAGCGTTCCGGTCGATTCCCGAGCCGGCAGAACGGCGGCGAACACCGCCACCGACAGCGTGTTCACCCCGGGGATCGCCGTCTTGGACACCCCGACGACGAACGCCGACAGGGCCAGCAGCAGCCACGCCCACACGGCGAGATCGGGGACGATCACACGCCGGCCAGGGCGAGCGCCGCGTCGACGATGTCAGCCGAGTGCGCGGGGTCGGTCATCCACAGCGGCCGGGCGTGCGCGTCGAGTCCGAGCGCGCGGACGGCGTCGACGGCGGCGGCGTCCTCCTGCGCGACGAGCCAGGAATCCAGCACGCCGTCGCCGCTGCGCGCACCGTACAGTCCGGCGACGCCGACGGCCGAGGTCTCCACGCCGATCGCGGTCAGGCACACGTCGGCCATGCCGCGCACGACCCGGCCGCCGATGATCGGCGAGACGCCGACGACCGGCGCGTCGGTGCGGCGCAGGGCCGAACGGATGCCGGGAACGGCCAGGATCGGTCCGATCGACACGACCGGGTTCGACGGGGCGACGAGCACGACGTCGGCCGCGACGATCGCCTCGGCGACACCGGGCGCAGGCGCAGCCGCGTCGATGCCGGGATTGTCGAAGGCGAGCGGGCGCAGGCTGGCCCGATGCCGGGTCCACCACTCCTGGAAGTGCATCGGCCGCCGCCCCGTCTCCGGGTCGTCGACGGTCACGATCGTGTCGACCTCGGCGTCGGTCATCGGCAGCAGGCGCGCGCCGAGATCCCACCGGGCCGCCATCAGCTCCAGCACTCGGGTCGGCGTCGCCCCGTCGCGCAGCCATCCCGTCCGCGCGAGGTGGGTGCCGAGGTCGAGGTCGCCCAGGGTGAACCACGGCCACCCGGCGCCCCACGCCTGCAGCTCGGCGTTCACGCGTTCGGAATCGTTCTCACGACCCCAGCCGCGCTGGGTGTCGTTGACCCCGGCGAGCGCGTACGTGATCGAGTCGACGTCGGGCTGCAGGCGCACACCCGACAGCCACAGGTCGTCACCGGTGTTGACGACCACGGTGAGGTGGTCGGCGGATGCGGCGACGCCGCGTCGCCGGAGCGCCTCCCGCGCGCCCAGGACGAACTTGGACCCGCCGACACCGCCGGCGAGCACCACGATGCGCGGCGTGCCGCCGCCCGGAACCCCCACGCTCAGGGGGCGTATTCGTCAGCCGGTTGCGGAAGGGGGAACCGGGACACGGCAGCGAGAAGGGAATCGACCGACTGCATCTCGGCGATCACGTCGACGAGGAGGCCGGCGCGCTTGGCGTCCTTCGCGGTCCGTGGCCCGATGGCCGCGATGATCGTCGTCTCCGGGATCACCGCGAACTGCTCGCGAACCTGGTCGGCAACCGACCCGCTGGTGACCAGGATCGCGTTGATGCGGCCCGTGCGCACGTCTTCGATGACCTTGTCGGAGGCCGGCACACCCACGGTCCGGTAGGCGACGACGCTGCGCACGTGGTGACCGGCCTCCACGAGCATGCGGGTGAGCACCGGCTTGGCGATCTCGCTGCGGAGGGTGAGCACCTGCCGCGGCTGAGGTTCGGCGGCGATCATCTGCTCGGCCATGCCCGCAGCGGAGTTGTCGCGCTCCGGCACGAGGTCGACCTTGTAGCCGACCGCGGTGAGCGCGGCCGCCGTCGTCTCGCCGACCGCGGCGACCTTCGTCGAGGCCGGGATCTTGGCGTGGTAGGCGTAGAGCACGTCGACAGTGGTGGCACTGGTGACCGTGAGCCAGTCGAAGGCGCCGTTGGCGAGGTCGGCGAGCGACTGCTCGAGCGTCGCCTGATCGGTCGAGGGTGCGAAGTTGATGAGCGGCGCGATGACCGGGGTTCCGCCGCTGCGGCGGATCGTCGCGGCGACGCCGTCGCCCCACGGTCCCCCGCGGGGCACGAGCAGCCGCCATCCGGTGAGGGGCTTGGGCTGCGGTGAAGTGTGATTCATTCGGGAGGCTCTCGTCGATGCACGAGTCGGCCGCCCGGGCGTTCGAGCAACCGACGGGCGGAACGAATCCGGTTCTCGGGCTCGCACCGTCGGCAGCAATCGCACCATTGCACTGCCAGTCCTGAGCATACCCCGCTGGATGAATGCCGGGAACGGTGTGCCGGACCGCCGAGATGAATCAGCGGGTGTAGAGGCGTACGAGGCCCCACACGCCGACGCCGATCGCGGCGGCTCCGGCGACGACGATCGCGACCGCGGCCGCGGGATTGCGCTGGCTGAAAGCCCGCGCATCCGTGATCGTGCGGTCCGTGGCAACGGCCACCCGACGCGGTACGTTCGCCTTCTCTTCGATCGCGAGCAGAGCGGCTTTCAACTCGGCGCGGGCACTCTCGACGGGATCGGTGATGCCGAGGGGCACGGCGGTGCGGGGCAGCGGAGCGTTAGAGCTCATCGCGGACTTCCTTCACATCCTGGGCGATGGACTGGACGGGATTCTGGCGCTTCACGAGCCGGCGGAACCGCATCACGCCCAACAGGGCGAGCACGACCGCGATCAGCACCATCGCGAAGAACACCACGAGTGCGGACAGCCACACCGGCCACCACGACGACAGGCCGGCGATGGCCCAGGCACCCAGCGCCGGTACCGACCAGAACAGCACGAAGAGCGCGGCGACCATCCACAGCGCCCCCCAGCCGCCGTCCTTCGCCGTGCGCGCGAGCCACGCCTTGGCGGCATCGACCTCGGCGATGACGAGCGCCCGGACGAGTTCCGGGATCTCGCCGAGGAGGGTCAGCAGACTGTCGTCCGCGCGGTCGCGGAAACCACGGGGCGTCGACATCTCAGGCCCCGCCGCGAGGTTCGACCGTGAC
>NZ_DEPK01000123.1:0-4008 GCF_002358725.1 Microbacterium sp. UBA3394 | reverse complement strand
GCGCCGTTGGGCCCGACGAGCGCGAGAAGGCGGCCGTACGCGACCTCGATGGACACGTCGTCGAGGATGGTCGTCGACCCGACGCGATACGTGACGTGCCGCGCGACGATCGCCGCGGCGGTCATGCCCATCCTCCCGCGCGGCGCCGGTTGCGGCGGATGAGCCAGAAGAAGAAGGGACCGCCGATGAGCGAGGTGAGAACGCCGATCGGCAGGTCGGCCGCGGGCACGATGGTGCGGGCGAGGAGGTCGGCGTAGACGAGCATCGTCGCGCCTCCGATCAACGACACCGGCAGCAGGACCCGGTTCGAGGGACCCAGGAGCATGCGGGCGACATGCGGAACGACGAGGCCCACGAAGGCGATGATGCCCACGAACGCGACCGCGACACCGGTGAGGAGAGCCACCAGCACGATCGAGACCAGACGCAGCCTCTCGATCTTCACGCCGAGGTGCGCCGCGGTGCGATCACCGAGCGCGAGAAGGTCGTACCGCCGCGCGAGGCCGATCGTGGCGGCCGCGGCCGCCGTGCCCACGACGACCGTGATCGCCACCTCCGACCACCGGGTGCCGTTCATCGATCCGAGCTGCCAGAAGATGATCTGCTCCCGCGAGGCGGTGTCGCCGACGAACATGAGCAGAGCCAGCGCCGCTCCCGCGAACGCGTTCACGGCGATTCCGGTGAGCAGCAGGGTGACGGCCTCGGTGCGCCCCTGCGAGCGCGCCGCGGCATAGACGACGAGCGTGGCCGCGAGTCCGCCGGCGAACGCGAAGAGCGCGCTGCCCCAGGAGCCGAAGGCCGTCGCGCCGATCGTGATGGCGATCGCCGCACCGACGGCGGCGCCCGAGGAGACGCCGACGACGCCGGGCTCGGCCAGTGGATTGGCGAAGATCGCCTGCATCACGGCCCCGGCAACGGCGAGGAGCGCGCCGACCGCGACCGACATCACCACGCGAGGGAGCCGAATCTGCCAGAGCGTCTGCTCGATGAGCGGGTCCACCGGCGCCCAGGCGTTGTCGATCCCGGCGGCGCGCAACAGCGATCCGACCACCTCCGGGGGGCCGATCGGCAGCTGCCCGATGCCGGCCGAGAGCACGATGCCGATGACCAGCAGCAGCAGTCCTGCTCCGATGACGACGCTCCGACGCACACGACGCGCAGTCACGGCCGGAGTGGTCGCCGCGGGAGCGGTCACCGCTCGTCCGGGGCGTAGATCGCCCGGGCGAGAGCAGCGAGCACGTCGGCCGATCGCGGCCCGAAGGAGAGGATCTGCCCGTCGGCCATGTCCACGAAGCGGCGGTGCTCGCCGGCTGAGGTGAGGGCGATGGCCGGCTTGTCGGCGAGCAGTCCATCCACACCGCCCACGGATTCGATGCCACCGGTCATGACGAGGATGAGGTCAGGATCGGCGGCGACCATGGCCTCGTCCGTGAGGGGTTGCATCCCCCGCCACCCGAGCTCCCCGGCCACATCCACGCCCCCGAGGCCTTCGATCAGGGTGTCGGCCCCGGATTCTTCGCCGAACAGGTAATAGACCCCGGCCGTGCCCCGCAGGTAGAGAAAGACCATGCGCAGCCGATCATCCGGATCGGACGGCGCGAGACGCGCGATCTGGGCGGACACCTCGGCGAGCTCGGCGTCGATCCGATCGGCCAGGAGCTCTCCGGCTTCGGGGGCACCGAACACCGCAGCGACGTCGCGCGCGAGCTCGGCGGCCCCGTCGAGGGAGGCGGACTCCTCGACGAAGACGACCGCGATGCCGACGTCACGAAGCTGCTCGACCACATCCCGTGGCCCGATGCTCCCGTCGGTGAGGACCAGTGTGGGCGCCAGGGCGATGACCGCCTCGGCATTGACGCTGTGGCCGTCGGTGGTGATGACGGGCAGATCCACGGCGCCGGGGAAGGTCGTCGACACGTCCCGGCCGACGAGCGTCTCACCGAAGCCGAGGCCCCACACGGTGGCGGCGAGCGACCCCGAGAGATCCATCGCGACCACACGCGACGTGTCGGAGACGACGACGTCGGTGTCGCCGCCGAGGTCGCGCGAGACGACCTCGGCCGGCAGCTCCTGCGACGGGGATTCGACCACCGGCACGATCTCCGCCTCGTCGATGACCGCCGTGGACTCCCCCGTCCACGCGCGCGGATCCGCCAGCGGCACGACCTCGCTCAACGGCACCTGGGCGGAGGCCGTGACGGTCTCGTCCGCAGCGGACGGTGCGGTTGCGCATCCCGTGACGATCAGAAGGACGCCCAAGAGCATGACCGTCGCGCGTCGCCTCACGGGGAAACCTCGGAATCGCCTCCGCGACGACGGCGGCGCAGCACGACGACGACGGCAGCCGCCGCCGCCGCGATCACCGCGCCGATGCCGGTCCACACGAGCCACGAGGCGTTGTCGGCGGTCGCCGCCGGCGGATCGACGTCGACTGCGGCGGCGTCAACGGTCGACGTGCTGGGCTCGGGGGTCGGAGAGGCGGCGGCCGGGCACTCGGCGATGATGGTGAAGCTCAGCGGATCGAAGGCGGTTCCCGGCTCGTAGCTGCCGAACGCGGCGAACCCGTCTTCGGTGATCGCCGTCGGGGCATCCTCGACCGCGAGTGTGACGCTGTCGCCGTCGTTGGTCACGGTCATCCCCTCGAGGTCGACCTCGACGAAGCCGACCTCGGTCAGCGTCTCAGCGGTGGCGTCTCCGGCCATCGCATCTTCCATCGAGACGCCGGTGATGTCGACGACGATCTGCGCCGTCGCGGCGTCGACGATGACGAGCGAAGGGTTCTCGACCGTCGTGTCGAGAAGTCCGTCGTGACCGGTGAAGTGGATGCCACCCTCGACCGGGACCGTCCCGGCAGAACCGTCGGAGGAGACCTCGCCCGCCGATGACGCGAAGAGGAACTCGGGCGTGGCGTAGGACACGTCCCCCGAAGTCTCCCATTCACCGTGCGCGATCGATCCCGAGATGTAGGACCGGAAGGACTCCTTGAACCCCCATGACGCGTCGGCCTCGACGACCTGACAGGTGGTCGCCTCCGGGGTCGACGTCGTCGCCGCGGTCGCGGCGGGCGCCGCGGCGACGACGGTGAGAGCGCCAACGGATGTCGCGAGGGCGGAAGCCAGGACGACGCGGGCGCGGCGGGCGGGGCCAGCGGGGTCGGCGGGGCCGGCGGGGTGGGCGGGGCCGATGGGGCGCGGAGAGTGCACGCTGACTCCTGACATGCACGAGGCGATCGTAGACTTAGGGTGGGCTAACCTAATCTATCCCACCCGCCGCGCGGGCGCATTCCCGCACCCACGGGGCATGGCGCACTCCGTTAGGGCCGGAGCGGGAGCAGAGCGGCGATCTCCGGGGCACGCGTGCCCGACGCGCTCAGTTGCGCGGTGCCGGCGACATCCGACCATGCCGACTCTCCCGTCGCCAGGGCGATCCACGTGGAGGGCGTCATTTCGACGACGTTCGGCGGAGTTCCTCGGGTGTGGCGCGGACCTTCCACGACCTGGACGGCCCCGAACGGCGGCACGCGCACCTCGACGGAATTCCCCGGCGCCTTCTCGGCGAGCAGCTGCAGCAGGTAACGCACGCCGGTGCCGAGGTCGGTGCGAGCGGGTTCGGCGCCGGCCGCCGCGGCGCGGCCCACGGCCGCGAGCGCGGCGCGGCCGTCATCCGTCGTGATCTTCCGGGCCATTCCTTGAGGCTATCCCCGCTCGGCCGTCGCCACCCGCCACCGGCCACCCGCCACCCGGAGCCGGCCATCCCGGACCTCCCGGACCTCCCGGCCCCGGCCCGGCCACCGGCCCTCCTCCCCGGGTCCTAACTCAGGCTGGGGCGGCATCGATCTCGAAGATCCCGCCGTATTCGGCCACAACCCGACACCCAGCCTGAGTTAGGGCACGACGCCGGAGGCGCAATCGCCGAGCGGCCCCGCCGCGCGGCCACACACCACGGCCGACGCCGCCCCACCCGCCACCGGCTGCTCGCCACCGGCGGTCAAGTCCCGTGGTGTGGTGT
>NZ_DEPK01000275.1:0-3243 GCF_002358725.1 Microbacterium sp. UBA3394 | reverse complement strand
ACGGGACGACTCACCCGGTGCCGCGTCGCGCCGGTGAACACGAGCTGCAGGTGCGATCGCACCGGACTCGCGAGGAAGCGCGCGTGAGCCGGACCGGGGGCGGAGCCCGTGAAGATGTCAGGGGGGTTCGCGAGAGGACGACCGGTGCGGGCGTCGTAGAAGGCTTCCTCGGTGCGCACCACCCAGGCTCCGCCCGTCGCCTCGAGCGCCGATGCCGCCGCCGGGGTCAGCCGCGTGTGGGCCGGCGTCACGACGAGCGTGCGCACCCCCTCGAGCGTCGCCCGGTGGAGCACGTCGCTGAGGCCGGTCCCGAGCGCGAGCACATCGCCGCGGTGCTCCCACGTGATGCACCCCGGCGAGACGGCGTCGACGAGGGGATGCGCCGCCCGCTCGCCCGTCGCATCGCCCGTCACGTCGGCAGGCCGACGGTCAGGTCGCGGTCGCCGAGCTCCAGGCGCGCGTCGGGCGGAAGCGGCGTGCGGTGGAACGGCACGAGCGGCACGCGGAGCTCGCCCCGCCGAACCGCGGTTCCGTTGAGCGAGCCGAGGTCGATCGCCCACACCTGCTCGCCGTCCCACTCCAGCCGCACGTGCGACTTCGACAGCGTGCGCGAGAGGTCGGGCCATTCGTAGGTGGCCGCGGGCGCGTCGGCGGGCGCCTCCGGATCGCGTCCGATGATCAGCGAGTCCGCGAGCGACAGCGTCTGGCCCGAGTCCAGGCGCACGGTGGCCGGTCGTACGAAGCGGCTGGGGCGGTGTGCGCGGTCGGTCACCTCGGGGAAGGCGTACGGGGCGAACAGCGGTGACAGCGGGTCGCGTCCGCGGGAGAGATCCGTCGTGCGCAGGCGGCGCCCGACGGCCGCGCCGATGAGGTCGCGCCCGGCCGGGGCGGCCGTCCGCACATCCACCGAGCGGGTGGATGCCACCGCGTGGCCGAGGCTCGATCCCCGCCGCGCGAGGAGAACGACCCACACGACCAGCGCCGTTGCGGCCAGGAGCACGGCTGCGGCCGCGGCGCCGGGCGCGCCGATCGCGGCGAGCACCACGCCGACGATCGCGGGGGCGACGACGGTGCTCGCGTCGACGGTCGCGCTGAGCGCCCGCTGCGATGACCGCGCCGGGACCGTGCCGACGAAGAGGTCCGTCGCGCGATCCCGTGCGGGGAGTTCCTGCAGATCCATCCGCCCCCTCCGGCGTGAAACCCTCCCATCCTAGGAGCGTGGCGCATCCGAAGCGGGGCTTGTCCACAGGTCGACATGCGAACCGGATCCGGGCGGGGGAGGATGGGGGAGTGACCCAGGAGTTCGACGAGCTGGTTTCCCACGCCCATGACACGCGCGTCGTGGTGGTCGGCGGCGGTATCGCGGGCCTCGTGGCCGCCCTCGAGTGCGCGAAGGTCGGGATGCGGGTGACGGTCCTCGACGGGGCCGACCGGCCCGGGGGAGCGATCCGCACCGCCGAGGTCGCCGGTATCCGGCTCGACACCGGCGCCGAGAGTTACGCCACCCGCGGCGGGACGGTGCGCGACCTCATCGAGGAGCTCGGCCTCGCCGACCGGATCACGACGCCCGACGCCGCCGGCGCGTGGCTCGTCGGGATCCCCGGCGTCGGCGCGGCTCCGCTGCCGACCGGCGGCGTGCTCGGCATCCCGGCCAATCCGTGGGCGCCCGACGTGCGCCGCATCATCGGCTGGACCGGCGCCTGGCGCGCCTACCTCGACCGGCTGCGCCCGCCCCTGACGATCGGCCACGAGCACAGCCTGGGGCGCCTTGTGCGCACGCGCCTGGGGGCGAAGGTGCTCGATCGGCTCGTCTCGCCCGTCACCACGGGCGTGTACTCCGCGCGCCCCGAAGACATCGACGCCGACGTGGCGGCACCGGGCCTCAACAACGCCCTCACCCGCACCGGGTCGCTCACGGGGGCCGTGGCCCAGATGCGGAGCGGGTCGGGGAGCCGTCCCGGAAGTGCGGTCGAAGGCCTCGCGGGCGGCATGTCGACGCTCGTCGACGCGCTCGTCGCGCGACTGCAAGAGCTGGATGCGACCGTCACCACGGGCGCTGAGGTCATCGCGGTCTCGCGCGAGGGCGGAACGTGGCGCGCCGCGGTGGCACATGAGGAGACAGACGTCGAGGCCGACCTGCTGATCATGGCCGCACCCGAAGACACCGCTCGGCGGCTGCTCGCCGGCACGGTGCCCGGCCTTGCGCGCGAACCGCGCCCCGCGCCGGTCGTCGAGGTGGTCACGATGGTCCTCGACGCGCCGGCGCTTCACGCTGCGCCGCGCGGCACCGGTGTGCTGACCGTGCCGGGCGCGTTCCGCGCGAAGGCGCTCACGCACTCTACGGCCAAGTGGTCGTGGGTGGCCGACGCCGCCGACGGGCGACACGTCGTGCGCGTCTCCTTCGGCGCGCAGGGCGAGCCTCCGGCGACGGAGGGGCTCGACGACACGGCCGCCGCCGCTCTCGCGCTGGCCGAGGCCTCGGCGATGCTCGGCGTCGAGCTGGAGCTCCGTGCTCTCCGCGGGGCCGTCCGCGAGCGCTACACCCAGTCCCAGCCCGGCGCCGCGCTCGGTCGTGCCGCCGAGGTCGCCGAGGTGCGACGCACCGTCGCCGCGACGCCCGGTCTCGCCGTCGTCGGGGCGTGGCTCGCCGGAGCCGGGCTCGCGCAGGTGGTGCCCGATGCTCGGCGCGAGAGCGACCGCATCCGCCGCGCAGCCCTCTTCGAGAACGCCACCGAACCGGTGGAGGGTGACGCCACGGCGTAACGGAATCCCGCTCGGCCGCCGATGTCAACCCAGGATGCCGACCCGGGCATACATCGCTACCCTGGAGTCGACCAGCATCTCCACCGATCGTGAGGAGACCCCATGAGGGGCAAGGTAGGACTCGTCATCGGACTGGCCGCGGGCTACGTCCTCGGCACACGCGCCGGCCGTGAGCGGTACGAGCAGATCAAGACCCAGGCCGACAAGCTGTGGAGCGCCGCGCCGGTGCAGAGCCAGGTCGACAAGGTGAAGGACTTCGCCAAGTCGAGCGCCGCGGCGCTGCCCAGCACCGTATGGGACACCGCGGTGAAGGTCACCAAGGCCGCCACCACGAAGGGCACGCCCGGGCAGCGTCTCGACGCCGCGCTGAAGACCGGGGAGAAGGCCGAGGGAGACCTCCAGAAGGCCGCGAAGGAGTCGGCGGACGCTGTGAAGGACGCCGTCGAGGACGGCGAAGTCACGGTCGAACCTCGCGGCGGG
>NZ_DEPK01000265.1:0-6766 GCF_002358725.1 Microbacterium sp. UBA3394 | reverse complement strand
GCGACCGTCGTGACGCTGCGCAACGTCAGCGCCAACGCGACCGACACGTGCGATTACTACAACAAGCACACCGGATGGAGCGTCGACGGCACGTGGGTCGGCGGCGGGAACCGGGGATGGAAGGACCTCGCGAACTACACCGGCACGGTCGTGATCGACGGCCGCGCGTGCGACCAGCTCACCTCCAACGCGGGCGGCAATCCGGCGCCGGCGCTGAAGGCCTCGAACGTCGTGCTGCTGGCGAAGAAGTTCGACACGACCGGCCTCACCATGACCGCCGCCACCGGCGCGACGCCCCGCGTGTACTTCATCACCGAAGACACGGTGCCCGACGGCAGGCCCTCGTGCGCCCTCGGCGCGACGGCCACGAACGTCAACACCAACGGCGCCAACCTCGACGGCGTGCGCTCGCTCATCTACACCCCGTGCCGCCTGTCCGTCTCGGGCGGCGGCGTGCTGCTCGGATCCCTCTACACGAACGGATTCAACTCCGGCGGTCAGATCACGATCAAGGGCGAGCTCATGAGCCTGCCCGGTCAGCCCGCCCCCGACGGCGGATACGGCGGCACGCCCACGATCATCGAGACCGGCGAGCACGCGCTCGGCGACGTGCTGTGGCGCCGGGAGGTGACATCCCCGTGACCCCGCTCGCCCTCACCCTCGTCACCGTCGGCGCCGGCGTCTTCGGCGCCGTCATCGGCTCGTTCCTCAACGTCGTCGCCTATCGCGTGCCCGCCGGCATCTCGCTGCTGCGCGAGAGCCGCTGCCCCGCGTGCGACGAGCCGGTGCGGTGGTGGCGCAACGTTCCGGTGCTGGGATGGCTGGCCCTCCACGGCCGCTGCGCGCGATGCCGTGCGGCGATCCCGGTGCGCTACCCCCTCGTCGAGGCGCTCACGGCGATCGTGTTCGCCGTCGTCGTCGCGTGGGGCGTTCTCGCCCTCCCCGGCCCGCCCGCGGCGACGATCGCCGTCATCGCGGCCTACCTGTGGTTCGCGGCCTCGGGGATCGTGCTCACCCTCATCGACCTCGACACCCGCCGCCTCCCCCACGCGATCACCGGATCCGCCCTGATCGTGTGCGCGGCACTCCTCGGTCTCGCCGTGCTGCTCGGCGCCGACAGCGCATCCCTGCTGCGCGCGCTCGTCGGCGCCGCCGCCCTGTGGGCGTTCTACGCCGCGATCCGATTCGTGCGACCCGACGGCATGGGCGGTGGCGACGTGCGTCTCGCGGCCGTCGTCGGCCTGATGCTGGGGTGGCTCGGATGGGGCCCGCTGCTCGTCGGCGCGTTCGCGGCGTTCGTGACCGGCGGCGCGTTCGGGGTCGGGATGCTGCTGCGCCGCCGCGCCGGTCGGCGCACGGCCATCCCGTTCGGCCCGTGGATCATCGTCGGCGCCTGGATCGGCGTGCTCGCCGGCGACGCGATCGCGCTCGCCTACACCAGCCTGTACCCGGAGCTGTGAGGACGATCATGCCGAAGACGCAGGTGGCGGTGGAGATCACCGAGGAGAGCGTGCGCGCGATCGAGGTGAGCCTCGGACGCACGCCGACCGTCGTGGCGGCCGGCGAGGTGCCGGTGCCGCCGGGGGCCGCGAAGGACTCCGAGGTGCTCGATCGCGATGCGGTCGCCGTCGCCCTGCAGCGGCTGTGGGCCGAGGCGCGCATCTCGCAGCGCAACGTCGTGCTCGGCGTCGGCAACCGCCGCATCCTCGTGCGGGAGCACTCGACCCAGCTCACCAACCCCGCGCAGATCCGCCAGGCGCTGCCGTTCGAAGTGCAGGACCGCCTGCCCGTGCCGGTCGATCAGGCCGTTCTCGACTTCGTGCCGACCGCGCAGGACGACCGGGGCGTGCACGGCCTGCTCGTCGCCGCCGTCGCCGAGCACATGGAGGAGCTCGTCGGCGCCCTCGACAAGGCACGCCTTCGCCCCCTGTCGATCGACCTCGTCGCCTTCGGCTACGCCCGCGCCCTCGCGACCCTGGTCGAGCCGGGCCGCACCGGCCTCCTCGTGGGCATCGGCGAGCACACCACGCACATCGTCATCGCCACCGACGGGGTGCCGAGATTCGTGCGCGTCGTTCCGCTCGACATCGTCGACGCGGCACCGCCCGACGAACCGGCACCCGCATCCGAGCCGCTCCGTCGTCGTCGCGCTGCGACGGTCGAGTCGGATGCGCGCGACGCGCTCTCGCCCGCCGTGCAGACGGCGCTCATCGACCTCGTCGGGCGCCTGCGGAGCACCGTCGCCTTCTACCGCGACCGTGCGAACGCCGCGCCGATCGACGTCGCCTTCGTGACCGGGACGCATGCCGCGCATCCGCGACTCATCGAGGCGATCGCGACGGCCGCCGGCGCCCCGGTCACGCCGGTCTCGGTCTCCGATCTCATGCCGGCCGCTCCCGGTCTCGCGCTGCCCGCCGGAACGGCCGCGCGCCTGACCGGCACAGCCGCGCTGCTGCAGGGCGGCGTCTCGTGAACGTGCGTCGCACCCGGCAGCCCGTGCTCCCCATCGGTGCACTCCCGCGGGTCGACCTGCTGCCCCCGTCCGAGATGCGACGGCGCGACATGCTGGCGCGCGCCCGTGCGTGGATGGTCGTCGGCATCGCCGCCGTCGCCGTCTCGGCGCTGCTCGTGGGCGGAGCCGCCGCCTATCACGTCGCCTCGTCGGTGCGGCTCGGTCTCGAGCAGGCCCGCACCCAGCAGATCCTCACCGGCATCGCGGAGCTGTCGGAAGTGAGTGACGCGCTCGCGACCCGCGGAGACCTGCAGGCGCTGCGCGCCGATGCGATGGCCGGCGACCTGGAGTGGACGCCCGCAGTCGCGCTCATCGCCTCGCACCTGCCGGTCGGCGTGACGATCACCGGCTTCTCGCTCGATGCCGGCGCCGCGCCCGTGGCGGGGTCCGACCCCACGTCTGCGACCGGGATGTCGGGCACCGTGACCGTGCAGACGCCGGCGGCGATCGATCTCGTCGCGGCGACCCGCGACCTGCGTGAGGCCCCCGCGGTGATCGCGGCCGACCTCGAATCGCTCACCGCCGCCGACGGCGTCTTCACCTACACCCTGCGCATCGCGCTCGACCAGTCCGTGTACACCGGCGCCTTCACGGCCGAGGAGTGACATGACTAAGCAGCTCGTCAACCTCATCGGCGCGGCCACGACCCTCGCGATCCTCGTGCTCGCCGTGCTCGTGTTCGCGCTCCCGCTCTTCACGCAGGCGACCCGCACGGCGGGCGAGGCCGACGCGGTCGCCGCGCAGAACCGCGCGCAGCAGGGGGTGCTGGATGCGCTGGTCGCCCAGTCCGCCGACATGGCGGCCCTCGAGGCGCAGGTCGCGACCCTCCGCGCGGAGATCCCCGCCGAGGCGCGCGTCGACGACGTGCTCCTGCTTGCGATCGACGCGGCCGCCGCGCAGGGCGGCTCGGTCACCTCGGTGACGCCCGCGAGCAGCGAGGCCTTCGCCGTGCGCACGGACGAGGCCGCCACTCCGGCACCGCAGCCCGCAGACGAGGCAGCCGAGACCGACGACGCCTCCGCCGCCGTCGGGCCGAGCACCACCCTCGAGTCGAGCACCCCGGCGCCCGCCGCGGCGAGCGACGGCCCTCAGCAGACGTCGGTGACCGTCGTGGTGGCCGCGCCCACGGTCGAGGCCGCCACGCGCATCCTCGACGAGCTGCGCGCCGGCCCCCGCCTGGTCGCGGTGACGCAGGCCTCCGTCACGGAGGGAGCCGAGGGCGGGGCGAGCCTCAGCGCGACGCTCCTCGTCTTCACGCGACCCTGAGCCGCGCCGCCGCGCCGCGGCCGGCTCCGTTCACTGACCGAGCTGCTGGTACATCGTGAACATCGGCATGTAGAGCGCGACGACCATGCCGCCGATGAGGAGTCCGAGCACCGTCATCATGATCGGCTCGATCATGCTCGTGAGCTGCTCGGATGCCGCGTCGACCTCGGCTTCGTACATCGCCGCGATGTTCTCGAGCATGTCCGGAAGCGACCCCGACTCCTCGCCGACCGACACCATCTGGCTGACCATCGGCGGAAAGACGGCGGCGCGCGCGAGCGGCGCCGAGAACGACCGGCCGAGACGCACCGACTCCCGCACGCTGCGCAGCGCGTCTTCGATGGCCTTGTTGTTCGCCGCCCTGCCGACGAGGTCGAGGGCCTGCATGAGGGGCACCCCGGCGCCGAGCATCATCGACAGGTTGCGGGCGAATCGCGCCACGGCGATCTTCGTCACCAGGGAGCCGAACACCGGCATCCGCAGGCGGAAGGGATCGACGACGCCTCGGAAGCGATCGGTGTGCTTCACGCGCTGGTACCAGATCCACCCCGCCACGGCGAGCACGATCAGCAGCGGCAGGATCCACACCATGTTGTGCGACAGGGTCACGAGCACCTGGGTCGGGAGCGGCAGCTCGCCGCCCATGCTCGCGAACATGTTCTCGAACACGGGCACCACGAACGTGATCATGGCGATCACGCCGACGACCGCGATGACGAGCACGATGATCGGGTAGGTCATGGCGGAGCGGATCTTCTGCTGCAGCTTCACGTCGGCCTGGTAGCTGCGCGAGATCGCCTCGAGCGAGTCGGCGAGGAAGCCGCCGGTCTCGCCGACGCTCACGAGGCTCACCATCAGGGGCGGGAAGACGTTCGGATGCGCCGCGAGCGCGGTGGAGAACGACGACCCCGACTCGATGTCGACCTGCACGGCCGTCAGCGCCGACGCCAGCCGCCGGTTGGGGGTCTGCTCGGCGAGCAGGGCGAGCGCGCGCATGAGGGGGAGCCCCGCCTGGATGAGTCCGGCGAACTGCTGCGCGAACACCGCGAGGTCCTTCGTGGCGACGCCGCGCTCGAACCCGGGGATCGTCACGTCGCGGTTGAGCCCCGTCTTGGACTGCGCCACGACGCTGAGCGGAGCGAGCCCCTGCGCTCGGAGCTTCGCCACGACGGCGCTCTCGCTCGCCGCTTCGAGCACCCCCTTCGTCTCCGCCCCGGTGGCGGTGGCCGCCCGCCAGCGATATTCCTCCAGCGGCATGTCACAGGCTCCAGTCGTCCGACGGCGGCGCCGGATCGGCGTTTCCGCCGAGCCACGCCTCGGCGTCGTAGTCGCGCGGCCGCACCCGCACGCCGTCGAGAGCATGCGGGTCGGTGAGGTAGTGGCGCGCGAGCGAGGCGGCGACGTCGCCCGACTCGACGAGGGTCTTCAGCGACTGATCCAGTGTGTGCATGCCGTGGCCCTCACCGGCCTGCATCGCGTTGTACAGCTGAGCGATCTGATTCTCGCGCACGAGGTTCGCCACCGCCGGCGTCGACACGAGCACCTCGGTCGCGATCACGCGGCCTCCCCCCTGCGCCTTGGGCAGGAGCGTCTGGCTGATGACCCCCTGCAGCGTGTCGCCGAGCTGGCTGCGCACCTGGTTCTGCTGGTGCGCGGGGAACGCGTCGACGATGCGGTTGATGCTCTTCGCCGCCCCCTGCGTGTGCAGGGTGGAGAGCACGAGGTGGCCCGTCTCGGCCGCGGTGAGCGCGGTCGAGATCGACTCCGGGTCGCGCAGCTCGCCGATGAGGATGACGTCGGGATCCTGCCGGAGCACGCGGCGGAGCGCTTCGGCGAAGGAGGTCGTGTCGGCGCCGACCTCGCGCTGGTGGATGAGCGAGCGCTGCGACGTGTGCACGAACTCGATCGGATCCTCCACCGTCACCACGTGATCCTGCTTGGTGCGGTTGATGAGGTCGATCATGGCCGTCAGGGTCGTCGACTTGCCCGATCCGGTCGGCCCGGTCACGAGCACGAGCCCGCGCGGACGCAGCGCGAGGTCTCCGGCGATGGCCGGCGCGCCCAGCTCGTCGAGGGTGAAGGCGCGGCTCGCGATGAGACGGAAGGCCGCCGCAACCTGCCCGAGCTGGCGGAACACGTTCACGCGGAACCGCCCGGCCCCGGGCACCGTGTGGGAGAGGTCGACATCGCCGGTGGCGTGGAACCCCTCGCGGTGCGCGGCGGACATGATCCCCACGAGTGCGTCGAGCAGCACCGGTCCCGGGATGGGGTGCTCGTAGCCCGGCACCGGCACGAGGTGTCCGTCGTGCCGGTGGAGCGCCGGCGCGTCGGCGGAGAAGTGGATGTCGGATGACCCCATCGTCGCGGCCGTGCGGAGCACCCCCTCCAGCACCCGCTCGGGCGCGTCTTCGGCGACACCGCCCCCTGACCGCATCCGCAGCTCAGACCGTGACACGCAGCACCTCCTCGATCGTGGTGAGACCTTCGAGCACCTTCGACCACCCGTCGGCCCGCAGGCTCGTCATGCCCTGCGCGAGCGCGAGCTCCCGCAGGTCGGCGCCCGATGCGCTGCGTACCACCGCCGCCTCCAGTTCGGGGGTCATCGCCATCACCTCGTGCAGGCCGACGCGTCCGCGATAGCCCGTGCCGGAGCACGCCGGGCACCCCTGTGCGCCGTAGAGCACCGGCACGTCGGTCGGATCGTGCGGCACCCCCAGACGCGTGAGCACCGCCGAGTCCTCGCGATAGGGCTGCCGGCAGGTCGAGCACAGCCGTCGCGCGAGGCGCTGCGCGACCACGGCCGACAGCGCGGTGGCGACGAGGTAGGGCTCGGCGCCGATCTCGGTGAGACGCGCGACGGCGCCGGGAGCGTCGTTGGTGTGCAGCGTCGAGAGCACGAGGTGGCCGGTGAGCGCTGCCTCGATGGAGATGACGGCCGTCTCACTGTCGCGGATCTCGCCCACGAGCACGATGTCGGGGTCGGAGCGC
>NZ_DEPK01000245.1:0-4928 GCF_002358725.1 Microbacterium sp. UBA3394 | reverse complement strand
GGGCTTCCGCAGCGTTACCTTTTCGTTATAGAGTGCTCGCACGGTGATCGTTTTGCTGTGGCGATCACCGGCATGTGATTGCTCTTGGTGCAAAGGGAAAGGGCCGGTCGGAAGCCTCTCCGACCGGCCCTCACTCTCGCCGCCACGCCGCGACGAGAACCGCGGTGGTGATTCACACCCCGCCGCCACCGCCTCCGCCGCCACCCCCGCCGGCAGAACCGCCGCCGCTGGAGCCGCCCGACGTCGACGACGACGATGCGGCCGCCGTCGACAGCGACGCGATGCCGCTGGAGAACGACGAGGAGTCGAACCCGGCGGTGCCGTAGTACCAGTACGGCGCGACACCCGCGCCGTACATGACGGCGAGTTGCTGTGCCCACGCCTTCTCCTGACCGAAGACGACCGCGTACGGAAGCAGCTTCTCGTACAGGCGGATCATCTGCACCCGGTCACCGGGATCGACCGACACCCGCTCCGCGCCCGCGGGTGACTGCAGCATGCGGATACGGTCGGCTTCGGCCCACTCGATGAACATCTCGAGGCCCTTGAGGTGGTCACGCACCTCGGCGCCCTCGGCGCTCAGCGGCTTGCGTGCGACCAGGACCATCGTCAGCACCGCCAGCGCGATCGAGGCGAACATCACCAACAGCGGGATGCCCGCATCCACCCCCGACGAGATCGCCACGACGCCGAGCACCACCGTGAGGGCCATGACGCCGAGCGAGACGAGGATCGGCAGCGCGCGCGCACGCCCAGGGACCGGGCGACGCAGGCCGGCGCGTGTCAGCTCTCGATTCGCGGCCTTGATGATCTTCTGCGCCGCCGTCGAGAAGCGCCGGTCCTGCGAGCCGAACTCGTACTCCGCCCCGGGCGCCCCAGACGGCCCGAACAGTCCGTCAAGAAGCATGCGCCCGTCGCCGTCGGCCCGGCTGCGGTCCAGCAGCTGGGCCTTGAGCTTGGTGCCGCCGAAGAACTTCTTGTCCCCCTCGACGATCCGGATGCTCCCGACGATCGCCTGTTCGAGAACCTCGGCGGGGATCGCCTTCATCGTGCGCCCGAGCATCACGGCCGACTCGAGCGCATCCACCTGCCGCGGCGGGGTGAACTCGGCGATGATCGTCGGGCGACCGGGCGCGTCGGAGAGCGAACGCCGCCGGTGCACGATCGCGAAGACCACAGCCCCGATCATCCCGAGCCCCGACAGACCCTGTGCCCACCCCCACGGCGAGGCGAGGTAGCTCGTATCGAAGAGCACGAACGTGTCGTCCTCGAACCCGACCGCGATGGTCACCGTCTCGAACCGGTCCAGCGCAACACCGCCGGCCTCGATCACGACGGTTCCATCCTCGCCCTGGTTCGTGCTGATCGGACAGGCGTCGGCGACGCCGTCGCGACCGAAATAGCACGCCTGTTCGCCCGTGAGGGAGTCGGCGAGCTCGGGTTCGACGGTGAGCGTGACCGAGACGTCGCCGAACGGCTGACGCCAGTCGAGGCCGTTGATGTCCCAGTAGAACTCGTCGCCGGTGTCCGGGAAGCGCCACGTGACGTTCTCGAGCTCGTACGTGAACACGTAGGTCTGCTCGCCGTGCACGTAGTCGTCGGCGGCGGAGGTCATGACGAACGATCCGTCCTCCTGCTCCACCTCCACGGCGCGGGGCCGTCCGTCTCCGTCGGTGACCGACAGGAGTTCCGGGAAGAGCGGCTGACCGTTGTAGGTGTCGGGGATGATCCGCCGCATGCCGCGGTTCTGGTCGGAGTCGGGGAACTCGGCGACGAAGGTCTCCACGACGTGCAGGGTGGTGTGGCCGTTCTCGTCGAGGCCGAGGGTGTAGTCGGCGTGCATGCTCGCGAACGAGAAGTCGTCGACATCGGCGGCGGCCGCCGGAGCCGAACCGACGGCGACGAGGGCGATCGCGAGCGCCACGGCGGCGACGACGCTCCGCTTCAGACGCGCGCGCACATCCTGGACCGCCCCCGTGACAGACATGTCTCCAGCCTAGGGGGCACGATTCGGCCTACTCTTTCTCCATGACCGATCGCCGTCTCGCCGTGGAAGCGTGGGAGAGCCTGTTTCGCGCCCAGCACGAGATTCTCGACGAGATCAGCGCCGACTTCCATGACGACGAGCTCGGCCAGGGCGAATACGACGTGCTGCTGACAGTCACGCGCGGGTCCGAGATGACCGCGCGCCTGCGTGACATCACCGCCAACATGCTCATCAGCCAGCCGAGCGTGTCGCGCCTGGTCGACCGGATGGTGCAGCGCGGCCTGATCTCGAAATGCCCCGATCCCGACGACGGTCGCGGCTCGCTCGTGCGCGCGACGGAGCGCGGCGCGACCACCTTCCGTCGTGTGGCGTCGCAGCACGCCCGCTCCATCGCGGACCGGATGTCGTGCCTCGACGACGACGAACTCGCCCGACTCCGCGACATCACGGCCAAGCTGCGAGCTCGCGCCTGATCCCCTGCCGCTCTTCGCGCCTTCTGCGGGAGCACTCGGTTGCCGCTCGATGTCGCTCGAGAGTGTTCGGTTGCCGCTTATCGTCGGTTTCGGCCCCGGATGCGACATCCCGCGACCGGTGAATGGCGGGATGCGACATCCTGCGCCATATGAATCGGGCGCACGGCTCCTCCACAGAGCGGGAGGAAGCAGCGTCATCCCCGGATGCCGGGAAGTGGCGGGTGCGGCGCGAGCGGTGACGCGATAGTCGGGTGCATGCCACGACGACCGGAGCCGATCGATCCGCGGCTGGGCGTCGCCTTCTCCGTCGCAGAGGCCCGCCGGATGGGCGTGAGCGCACGACGCCTGCGCGGACGGGACCTGGAGATGCCGTTCATCGGCGCTCGGATGCGTACGACCGGCGCCGCCGACATCGCGTCGGAGACCGCGACGCCCGGCGCTGCCGCCGCGCGACGAAGACGGCAGGACACGGCGAGGAGGGCGGCCGCCTACAACACGGTGATGTCGGACCACGCGTTCTTCAGTCATGGCACGGCGGCCGCGCTGTGGGGGCTGCCCCTTCCGAGCGGCGCTCTCGAGCCGGACGCCCTCGACGTCTCCGTCGCCGCGCCGCACCGTGCGCCGCGCGCGGCGGGGGTCCGCGGTCACCAACTGGCGGCTCACCTCGTCTCGGTCCGGATCCGCGACGGGATGCGCATCGCGTCGCCCGCGGCGACCTGGGCGCAGCTCGGCGGCATCCTTTCGCTCGACGACCTCGTCGCCGCCGGAGATGCACTTCTCCACCGACCTCGCACCGAAGATGGGCATCGCACCGGACCGGAGACCGCCCTCGCGACGTTCGCTCAGCTCGAGGCCTCGATCGAAGCCGGTCGCCGGATCGGCGCATCCGCACTCCGCCAGGCACTGCCGCTCGTGCGCGAAGGGGTGGCGAGCCCCACCGAGACCGCGCTTCGCCTCGGGCTGTGGCGTGCGGGGCTCCCCGATCCGATCCTCGATCACGATGTGCGAGACGATCGCGGCAACCTCGTCGGGTGCACGGAGTTCGCCTATCCGGACTTCAGCCTCCTGATCGAGTGCGAGGGCGACCACCATCGCACCGACCGCCGCCAGTGGAATCGCGACATCGAGAAGTACGGGCGATATCAGGATCTGGGATGGACCGTCCTGAGGTTCTCAGCCATCCACCTCGCCCCGAGTGTCACCCTCGCCGTGACCCGCATCCGCCACCATCTCGAACAGCGCGGCTGGGCACGCGATCCGTCCGCGTGACCTAGCGCGGTCGTGGTGTTCGGTTGTCATTCGATGCCGGTTTCCGGAGCCGATGCGGCATCCGGTGACACATGAACCAACGGATATGGCATCCCGTGACAGGTGAACCGGAAGATGCGGCATGCGGCGGGTCAGCACTCGATGACGTTCACCGCGAGACCGCCCTCGCTGGTCTCCTTGTACTTGTGCGACATGTCGATGCCGGTCTGACGCATCGTCTCGACGACCGCATCGAGCGACACGAAGTGCGACCCGTCGCCACGCAGGGCCAGCCGCGCTGCGGTGACGGCGGTGGATGCGGCAATCGCGTTGCGCTCGATGCAGGGGATCTGCACGAGCCCACCGACGGGATCGCACGTCAGGCCCAAATGGTGTTCCATCGCGATCTCCGCGGCGTTCTCGATCTGGCGGTTCGTGCCGCCCATCACCGCCGTCAGCCCGCCGGCCGCCATCGCGCACGCCGACCCGACCTCGGCCTGACAGCCGCCTTCCGCCCCCGAGATCGACGCGTTCGCCTTGAAGAGCGACCCGAGAGCGGTCGCCGTGAGAAGGAAGCGCCGGATGCCGCGGCGGCGGTTCGCCTCCGCGACGGCGTCGCCATCCCCCGCGTCGGCGACATCGCCCGCGGTGCCGAACCCGAAGAGGGCGCTGCCGCCCAGTTCCCCGTGGGGCGTGACGGCGTTTCCGGCGCCGAGTCCCGAGTCGGCCAGGAAGCGCCACCAGTACATCGCGACCGCCGGCAGGATTCCGGCCGCGCCGTTCGTCGGCGCGGTGACGACCCGGCCTCCGGCGGCGTTCTCCTCGTTCACGGCTAGGGCGAACGCGCCGAGCCACTCTCCCGGCAGCTCGCGACCACCGGCTGCAGTGGCGTCCTCGAGCTGTGCTCGGATCGCGCTCGCGCGCCGCTTCACCTTCAGCATGCCCGGCAGCACCCCGTCGGCGTGCAGACCCGCCGTCACACAGCCGGCCATTGCATCCCAGATGCGATCGAGGCCGGCCGCGACCTCGGCCTCCGAGCGAAGCGCCGTCTCGTTCATGCGCGCGGCCTCGGCAGGTGGCGCTCGTCGCAGATCGCGAGCAGCTCCTCCGCCGAATCGAAGCGGATCGGTGACGGAGTCGCTCCGATCCTCGGGGCCTCGCCGTCGCGCCGGATGAACCCGCCGCCCACGGAGTAATAGGTCTCCTCAGCCAGCACGCCG
>NZ_DEPK01000064.1:0-25175 GCF_002358725.1 Microbacterium sp. UBA3394 | reverse complement strand
GATCACGTCGATCGACCACAGCGGCTGGCGGTGGTCGAGGGGCACGGCCATCAGATCCCCGACCGTGCGCCGCAGATCTTCGACCGATGCCACGGGCTCGGGGTGACGACGGATGTGACGAGCGATGTCGAAGTCTTCCGCCGGCACCCAGCGCGGCCGGTCTCCTCCGTTGTCCACCCGCTCGCGCGCCCGTGGATGGGCATCCAGGCGCTCCCTGACGCGATGCCGGAGCCCGTCGAGGTCGAGGGTCTCGCCCGGCTCGAGGATCAGAAGCTTCAGCGTGTGGCCGGCCACGGCCGCCGACTCGAGCGCGAGGATGCGCGCATCATCCTCGGACAGGAATTCCGGCTCCGCTGTCACCTTCGCTCCCGTCCCTCGCGGGCGTTCGTCAACCGCATCTCACCGGGCTGCCGGATGACGCGCTCGCGACGATCTCATCCTCCGAGACGTGTGCTGCCTCAGCGATAGAAATGAGGTGCTCGCACACGTCGCCGCTCGCGGAGTCGATCAGGGCACGAATCGTGCGCGCGTCGGCGTCGTGGCCGTGAGCGTCGTCCAACGTCTCGGAATAGTCGATGAGTCCGTCGAGCCGGGACAGCACCGCGGCTCTGGCGGCGAGGTCGCCCGGCGGGGTTCCCCACAGATTCTCGATGAGGATGCCCGGCCGAGGCTCGCCCTCGGCGCCGTCGCCCGGCGACGTCACGCGGACACCGAGCGTGTACAGCGTGACGCCGGCAGGGACGTCGAATTCGGTGGCACGCTGCACGGCCTGTTCGAGCACCTGCTCGTCGCGCGTCGCATCGAGCTCGACCTCGAGATCGCCCGAACCGAAGAACGGCAGGTTGTTGCTCACGAATCCGCCGGTGCCGGTGACGCCGTCTGTGTCGGCCATGAACTGGGCGAAGTCATCCTCTGTCGCGGATCCGGCGTTCGCCCTCGAGCAGCCGCTCAGCGCCGCCACGCACGCCGTCACGAGCACGATCCCGACAAGACCCCTCATCAGCCGCATGTGGCCATCTTCGCAGAGCGCGCCGAATCACCTCGGAATCCGCTCGCGGGAATGCAGAAGGCCCGGCTCACCGGCCAAATCGGAGAGTGGCTACACCCTACTCAGCGCCCTGACGCCACGCTCGGACGATCTCCGCTCCGACCTCGACGTCGTGCTCGTGCGAGTTGGCGGCGTAGAGCACGGGCTCGTTGCCGCCCACGAGCGAGAGTTGAAGAGTGTGCTCGACCTCGCTCTTCATGAGCGTGCTCAGAACGAGGTTCGGCCACCACTTCAGCGTCACCGCGTTGACCGACACGATTGCGTCACGCGGGTATCGGCGAGTGACGAAGTAGCCCCTCGCGACCAGGTGCGTAGGGGTGATCTCCACCCCGTGCATCACCCCCCTCAGAATCATCCAGACGAGCGCTACTGAGCTCACCGTGAGGACGATCGCGAAAGGTAGCCCAATCAACAGGCTCGCCGGAATCTCGGGGTCCCAACCCAAAGCGACCGGGATCGGAAACGGAGTCATCGCTGCGAGTAGCCCGCAGACGGGAGCTGCGATGACCATCCAGACCCGAAAGCGGCGCCCGAGCGGCCAAACCAGTGCGGCGGATTCGTTCACACCGTCGCGCCGAGCAAGCACAGATCGCGACGGCGTGAGCAGTGCAGCAATCACGCACCCCCAGACCGCGAGCACGACGGCTGCGATCGGAATGTCGATGCCGAACGGGTAATCGGTGTCCTCGACGCCCCAGACGAGAATCGATCGAATGATGAGAAGCCCGCCCGCTGCCATGCCGACGAGCATGATGATCGGCGAGAGGTGGAATAACCTCCAGTACAGCGTCGGCGGCATCGGGCTGTCGCTTCGACGCGATCGCACCCGTTTCGTCACCCGTCGAGCATATTTGCTTCCGCGCAGCGCGTCGGACAACTCGATGCCGTGATCGCGGCGAATCCCGCCCTCGGTGTGCGGCTGCCCGTCATCGACGCGCACGAGTTCGAGCCGTGGACGCCCGAGCAGGTGGGGGCGTTCCTCGACCGGGCCGCGCAGCACCGTCTCGGCGCCCTGTTCGAGATCGCCGTGCTCACCGGGCCGCGGCGGGCCGAACTGCTCGCGCTGTAATGGGGCGACGTCGACCTCACGCGACGCGAGCTGACCGTGCGCACGACGCGCGTGCAGATGCGCAGCGAAGTCCGTCGAGAACTCACCGAAGACGACCGCAGGGCGCCGGGTCGTGCACCTCGACGACGCCGCGGTCGGTGCGTTCGTCGCCTGGCAGGTCGCACAGGAAGCCGACCGGGTGAACTGCGGCACGCAGAGGAAGGGCGGCGGGCACCTGTTCACGTACGAGAACGGGAAGCCGCTGCGCCCCCAGTTCGTGACGCGCCTGTTCGAGACGATGCGCAGCGACGTCGGGCTGCCCGAGATGACGCTGCACGGGCTCCGGCACATGCACGCGTCGCTGCTGCTCGCGAGCGGCACCGACATCGCGCTCGTGTCGAAGCGTCTCGGTCACTCGTCGATCTCGATCACGATCACGATCGACATCTACACGCACCTGATCGGCGACGCCGGTCGACGTGCAGAGGAGAGCGCTGCGGCGCTCATTCCGCGAGCAAGTGCACAACAGGTGCACAACGAGCCTTCCGGAGCGGGCATGACAAAAGCCCCGGAACCTCGCATTTCTGCGTGATTCCGGGGCTCTCTCCGGTCGGGATGACAGGATTTGAACCTGCGACCCCTTGACCCCCAGGTGCCGTGGATAGGCACTTTACCGCCATTAACCAGGGTTTTTCGTATCACGGGATGTCAGAAGACGTCAGGAATTGCACCGTTTGCAGGTTGCTGGTCACCCGATTGGTCCACTTCAACGAAGGGCGAAGCCGGAGGCGCTCACCCCCTGGCAGCAGCGCCATTGTCCAGTCCATCGAGTCGAAAATGCCCCGGGACTTCAGGCTCCTGCGACAGGTGCACATGCTCGCAGCTGCGAACTCTGCGGAACTCCCGCCGCGTAGAGGAGCCCGCCAGCGATGCGGTGAGTAGCTCTCGTAGCGCAGGGCGATGAACTGCCACCTATGTGCCTGGCGTCACGCAGAAGCGACTAAGTACACCCGCCCCTCCGGCGGCAGCTGATTCTGCCCTACGTTCAAGACGTCGGAGAGCACTTCACCCCACTCGTCCCTCGACCCTGCCGGGATGGACTCGATATCCCACTTGTCCAATGCCCGAATGCGAACCTCGATAGTGGAGTCCGAAGTCCCGGCACGATCACGCAGGGCCTTCTCCGTCACGGCATCGGCGTCCAGGTGCTTCACCCACAGCACGTATCCTGCTGAGCTCGTCATGCACACAAGGATACGAGATCGTTGTCGTCAGTCCGAAGGATCGTCCGGTTCAGCGCGTTGAGTGGGGCGCTTCCAGTGTTCCGGGTCGGTCCTGTCTCCGAGGGCAGATCCCGGGCCTAGTGATGGATGACTCCTGCTCTGCATCTTCAGGGTCGGCGCCAGTCGCACGACCAGGAAGAACGCACGAGGATCGATGTCGGGAATACAACCTTCGTCTCGGTTCTATGACTCGATGGCACCTCTCTCAAGGCAGGATCTTCAGTCCACGCTTCGACTGCCACAATCCAAGCCCGAATACCGTTCCCGCTAGACCTACCGCGAGCGCAGCCCCCCACCCGTCTGTTGGCACGGCATCTGTCGCCGCGAATGCTACGGCGCCAGCGGCGACGGCACCCGCTGCGGGCAAGGCGTATTTCTGTGCGTTCGATGGACTGAGCACGACATTGATACGAATGGAGGCGGCGGCCGAGGATGCACGCGGTGCGAGTTCGAGGTAGCTTCGCGTTATATCTGGACGATTAGGCACGTCGACCACAACCGAGAATGCATCGTATGCCGACGTAAGCGTCAGCGTCTCAATATCGCGCGCGTTCAAGCCATCCCCTACGGCGAAGCGCAGCTCGGATGGGATCATCGCGAGGTTCTCCTGGCGATGGAAGACCTCGACGACATATGTGGATCCAGTGGTCAACCAGAACTCGCCGTCCTTCGCCTCAAGGAACTTATCCGAGTCGATGGGGCGGATGCCAACCACACGATAGTAGAAGCGCTCAGGGTTGGTGAGGGTTGCCGACAAGTAGTCGACGATCGCTCGGAACGCCGCATCGTTGCCTCGAGCGAGCGGAAGCTTTGCAGTTTCGAGGTCTCCCTGAACGGTTTCGAACGCCGGCACCAGCCCGGCGGATCGAGGAGGGTCGTTGTCCGGCGAGGGATACCGGTCATCCCGCTCAAGGAACTCAGAGTACGTACGGATCCGACGACCTAGCTCCAGTCGCTGAGCCTTGTTCGGCTCGGTCCCGGTCGGCAGTCCGGCGAAAGTGAGGTAGTCACCGAGTTCGAGATCGATTGTGAGAATCTCTCCACGCTGAGTGGCGTCGACCACGGTTGCCTGCCGGAGCGGAAGAAGGGCTGAGTCGTGAAATCGTTGGGGATGCTGGATCGAGAGATGGATCAGCGCCCGTGTGCCCTTCGACCGACCCCACTCTCGCTGCAGTTCGTCGCTTGTGTGTCGGCGGTCGTATCGAAAGCGGATCCGCCCGCCGATGGGCAGCGCGACAGCGGCCAATGCATCAGCGACGTAGCGCTCGCGAATGTTCGAGGTGTACAGAAAGATTGTGCGATCAGGAACGCTCATACTCGAGTATGTGACGGACGACGGCGTCAGCAAGGGTACGGTAGCGTGCCGACGTCGATTCGCTGGATAGGACGTAGTCACGGTCGCGGACGCCTGTGGGCACGACCGTCGGATTACTGAACTGCTCGAGGGTGAGGTCGATGATGTCCCCTGAGCCGGTCTGCAGCCAGTAGTGGCTGGTTTCTCCGACGATCCCGCGATGGAGTTCGCCGCCAAGGTAGTCCTGCAGAACGAGGGCTGTCACGGCGCACTGGCCGAGGGACGGAGTCGATGCCGTCCAACGCTCCGGGGACACGGATGTGGCGGCTGACCACGAGCTGCGCAAGGCCGCAGTAAGGTCAGCGAGACTCGTCTGCTTCAGGGCCCTCGCTGTCATGCTTCAAGGATAGGGAGCGCTTCGGACATCGGGCCACGCGAAAGTCGCCTGCTTGCAGAGAAGTGGCCTGATGCCTGGATTGACGTGTGCGGCCCAGGCTATCCCGGAGCTAGCCGCGCCCCGCGGCTGGGCTGACCCACGTCACCGCAAGTATGCCGTCTTCAGTCCTGCGGGGCCGGATCGTATGAGAACACGCGCCATAGGCTAAGGGCACCGAGCCAACGACACGACGGGATCATGGGACACAACTACGGACTGCCGACGATCAAGGCACTCTTTGCGCAGGCCCTGCACTGTGCCTACCCGGCCTGCGAGGAGCCCCTCCTCTTCGAGGAGCGGAGTCGCGGTGTTCGTACGATTGCGGTGCAGATCGCTCACATTCGGTCCGAGAAGCCGGACGGGCCTCGTTACGATCCTGAGTATCCACCGGAACTGCTCAACAATGAGGAGAACCTGCTACTCCTGTGCGGTAAGCATCATGGAGCTGTGGACCAGAACGAATCCGTCTTCACGACCGACGAGTTGGTCGATTGGAAGGCAGCGCAGCTCGCGCAAGGTGGCGGAACGACCGTTTCCGATGCAGACCTCGCAGACATGGTTCGGGCGCTGGAATCGACTCTGTCAGCGCTCCATGAAGCACTTAGAGTCTCGGTCTCCGTGGACGCCGTCGGCGGTCGCATCGCCGCCGGCGGCATCGTCTCCATGCCGCTTGAGAGTCTGACGAAGACCATCCTGCCGGAAGGCAGCGACCCAACTCGACTCCTCGGTGTCAAGGTTGTGAACAAGGGCGCAGCGGGCATCGACGTGACATCAGCGGGCATTCAGTTGGATGTCGGGCTTCCCGACACCGTCCTCCCCGCGTGGATCTTCGACGGTCCATGGTGTCGGCAGGCATTCCCCTTTCGCCTCGAAGGGCGAGCCCGCGAAGACTGGTATGTCACTGCGGGGACCGTGCGCGCAACGGTGGTCGAGTTGGCAAAGAAGACTGGCCGGGCTCCTGTAAGGTTCCGACCCTTCACAGACCTCGGTGACGATACCTGGGAAGTGGGCACGTGGCGCAACGCGATCGAGTTGCCGATCTGGAAAGAGGGCGTCGCCGAGGACTACCTGGAATCTCTGAACTCGGCCTAGTAACTCCGCGAGACACGTCCGTGCAGGAGTCCCACGCACAACCGACTCTGGCGAGCACGACGTCTCCTTGTGCACAGCGCACGTCGACCTTCTCCCCAATGCTGACCGGCAGTGCCCCCGGTCTTGCCTTTGGAGCGGACCCGTAGACCAAGGCGGTCAGCGGCAGGGTAGCCAGCTCGTCTCGGCGAACACGCAGGCTTTCGCAGCGTGGAGTGTCGGTGCGCTCGGGCAGACTGAGGCTCATTCATCGTGTGGGACGGTGACTCGAGCAGCGAAGGGGGCGAATCGCGTTGGAGGACGTTGCGCGCGCGAGCCCGATTGAGCTGATCGAGTACCTGCATGCGAATCTTGACGCTCACTTCACCGAGTTGGCTGCACGCCGCCGGAATCTTGAGCCACCAGCGCCCGTCTTCGCGCTCGAACACGGCCTGAGCGCAAACGACCGCGAGCTCTTGACCAAAGCAGTGGGCGATGCGCATCGACTGGGCGTGATGCCAGCCGCGAGCCGAAACTCCTGGCTCCCCTTCGTGGTGCATGCCGCCGAGGTTGGCTATATCTACGACGGAGTCGAGTACTGGCCGATCTACGCCTCGAAGACTCCCCGTTGGGCCGACAGCGACTACGAGCGGGATCGCGTCCGCAACTGGTTCGTCAAGTTCTCCCAGCAGTATGGAGGTGCGATCCCACAGGGCGCTTGGGCACGCACCTTCCGCAAGATTGCGTGGCCGATCACCCATGCAGTCCTCCCGCGGTATCTCCAGGTGCAGCTCGCGAGGATGCTGTCCGACTACCGAACGAGCTGGCCGAGTTTGCTCGACGACCCCGCGGTCCTGGGCACTCGACTGCATGCATGGTCTCGGTACTACAGCGACCGCCTCGAGAAGTTCTGCCAGAACACGGAGATCGTTGGACGCCTCGCCGTTGCCCTGCTCATCACCGACGAACACGCAGATACGCCGCTGATCGAGTCGACTGCCCTCGCGCGCATTGTCGAGAGCCTCAATTCGGAGCGCCAGTCACGGCGGTGGCTGTCAGAAGCTCGGCGCTCCGCCAGCAGCATCCGCACCCACAACTTCAGACCTCCGGAAGGCCGGGACGACCCGGCCCGTCTTCGACCCCCGCGTCCGGCAGCAACTGATCCGCAACTTCAGCTGCGCGAAGACGCTGGCGGCGCCTGGCGAGCATTCGCGATCCTGCCGGATCTCAGACCACTTCAGCATGCCATGCCCCAGTTGTACGAGGCGCTACGCAACTCACGCGCGGTCGTTGCGGGCGCTCGTCAGGAGATCCCCACCAGTGGACTCCTCTACGCCACGCCACCGATCGAACTCACCCGCTGGCCCGCACCGCCCCAGCCTTTCCTGCAACTGCGACGCGCATCGGACGAGGTCAACCTCCTGCTCGCCGAGCAATGCCGGATCACCCAGGGGCCGTGGTGGGTCTTTCGCCAGAAGCCAGGAGCACCCGCGGGCGAGGTGAAGGGCAAGTTCGTTCGGCCCGGAGTCAGCTACTGCATCCTCGGCGACCAAGCGCTGTCCCCGCCGACGCTCGACTGGTGCGTCAAGGTGGATATCGCCCTTGAAGGCATGAGCGCGTATGTCCTGAGCGTGCCCGCCACACTCAGTGAGGCGGACTCCACGGTGCTGGTCGAAGCTGGCATCTCGGTCGTCTCCGACGTGCGTGTACGCCCGGTCGGGGTAGTGGCGGGCCGCTGGGATGGCGACGGCGTCGCCGAGTGGCTGTCAGGCGAGCCGGTGCTGATCGCAATCCATGCCGAACACTCCCCCAAGAAGCTCGGCCTGCGCATCAACGGAGATCCCTACTTCCTCGGCTGGCCGGAGGGCGAATCCGAGCTGTTTCTCTCGCTTGGGGAGTTGCCCGCGGGGACACACGAGATCGTTGTGTCGGTTGACCCGAACGGCGAGAACTCCAAAACTGAGGGGTCCCTGCTCGCCATCATCCGTGATCCGGATGTGCACAGCGAAGCTGGCCTCGCAGGCGAAGGTATTCGGCTGCGCAGCTTCCCCGCGCAGCCGAGCCTTCCCGAGCTCTGGGATGGTCGAGCGCTCCTAGAGATCGATGGGCCCAGCGACGCAGGCGCCGAACTCGCGCTCACCCTTCGCGACGGCAGCGGCGCCCAACTGGCAATCCACCGCCAGAGTCTCCGGCTCCCGGTCACGAGCAAGGACTGGCAACGTATCGTTGCTCGGCTGCGCGAGCAGCCTCAGATTGCTCGTCACTACGACGCAGCAGACACGGCGGAGCTGGCCGTCAGTAAGGCGGGCGTGGGGTTCGCCACCCTCCGGTGTGAGCGCGGCTTTCAGGGGCTGCGGTGGGTTGTCTCAACGCGCCATCGCGACAACGGCTACATCGCGCGTCTCATCGACCGCACCGATGGCGACCCGGTCGAAGTCGTCTTCTATCCAGTCGAACGTCCTCTCAGCGGCCAGCCACAGCCGGCCGACCAGGAGTTCTCAGGCCCGCCACGCGGCGGCCTGCTCGTGGCCAGCAACGAGCAGGATCAAGCTGCGCAGATCATTCCCCCTGACGCGAACCAACTGATTGGCACTGGTAACTCAACGCCATCCATCCCTACCGCCCAGAAGTCACTGGTCGAATGCACGAGACTCATGAAGGGTCACCAGTTGTGGAAGAGCGCCCAACTTCCTGCCCATCCATTTGGAGTACGCGAGCGTCGTCGGGTCCTCGACGCGATCACTGGAGCGCTTGTGGGATTGCTCACGCCCGGCAAATGGGCGAGCTTTGAGAGCCAAGTCGCGACGCAAGCGGCGGCGGATGTCGACCTCGACCGAGCCCAGGCACGTGTCGGCGAGAGTCCTGCCCATCGTGCCGCCGCGGAAGCGATCGCGAACCACTTGTGGGAGTGGGACAGCCGCGCGCTTCTCATCGAAGGATTCAGCGAGGCAGCCGGGGCGCTCATCTCGTCATCGGGCATGCCGAACAAACTCAAGGGTGCGCGGTTCCTCCTCCAGCTCGCCAGTTCCCCGAGCGAGCTTCTCGAGTGGGAAACGGCCGAACGCAATGAGTACCTCCGCGCGGTCATGACTGACCCCGTGCTCGTGCGCGCTGCGCGATTCGCCGTGCTCGGTACCGTCGAAGAAGTCGCAGGTGGCGTCGGATGAGCATTCAGCGACTGACTCCGACAGACCTCGAGGCAACGGCGGTCGAGTTGCTCGGTCTCGACCAGGAAGCGACCGGGCTGCTCTCCGTAGAGGGACTGTGCGCGTCCATCCGCCGCGCAGCGTCGTTGCTGTGTCCCGCGACGCCACGTCAACTCGTCGACGCGGTGCTCGAAGTGCTTCGTGCGCTCTCACCAGACCTGAAGCGCGACGTGGTCGCCGAAGCACTCGATCTCGTTGTCGGCGTTGGCGATCTTCTCGAACTGCGATCAGCGGAATCAGGCGTGCGCCAGCTCTACCTCGCCCCACCGTCGTATGTGACAGTTCGACCGGGCCGACACCTGCTGCTCGGCGTCAGGCCAAATGCAAGTCCGATCGTCGACGAGTCCGTCGTCGGCGCCCCGGTGGAATACGAAGCCCACACGCGGTTCCTGACGCTCGAGACGGACAACGCCGCAGCTTCATTGGCGGCCGCCGGGCTTCATCGAATGACCACCGAGCAATGGGCACGCGTCCCTCGCGAAGAGCCCGCCTCAGCGCTCATTGAGCGAACGACCCGCCTACTAAGCCAGCACCAGATGCCCGGCGAGATACAGGGTCTTGAGATCATCGATCCAACGACACAGGTGCAGTACTACATCGGCCGCTGGCGGAAACTCACCTCCCGCGATGAAGGCATGCTCGTTGGCCGGCGCCCGCAGGCATATGGCGCACCGGTGTGGTGCGTCCTCGATGTCGCGGCCGGGATTCCGCGCGCTGTTCTTGACTTCCCGGTCGACTCGTCAGTCATGCCGGGGTGGGACGAGGCTCGCCATCTCCAAGCAGCCATCGATCATCATCGAGGCCAACCACAAGTCTTCAGGTTCCGCTCGACCGGACTGCCCGATGGCAGTCGACTCCTCGACCTCTTCGCTCCGCTACCGTCATGGGCAGAGCGATACATCACGCTCGTCGGAATTCCGATGAGCCGGTCAAAGGGTGCGCTCCTCACGTATCGGGTTCCGTTCGATGCTGAGGATTCACTCACGGGGCTTCTCTCGAAATCGCTGTGGATGACGGGAATCAAGGAAGTGCAGGGACGATGACAGGACGAGCACTCACCATCGCCCAGACGGCGGACGAAATCAGGAACGCCCTTCGCGAGTACATCGAAGCGACCTATCACGTCGGCCATCCGTCGTTGATCCGTCAGCGGCAGGTGCTCCTCGATCAGCAGGGCAACACCTTCCAGACCCCGTTCCTTGAGAGCACACCCCGCTACACCCCGGGCAGGCGGTTCGCCGAGCTCACGCTCGACAAGGCCGCACTGGAGTTGTTCGCTCGACTGACGTCGACGGAGCACGACCACGCGCCGCTGATTTTCGATCCTCCGTACACGCACCAGGCGGCCGCGCTCGAGGCTGCGGCGTCCGGGCGGAGTCTCGTGGTCACGACCGGTACCGGCTCCGGCAAGACAGAGACCTTCTTGCTCCCGATGCTGGCGAAGCTTGCCGAGGAAGCCGCCAATCGGCCACAGTCGTTCGCGGCGCCCGGAGTCCGCGCCCTCGTGCTCTATCCCATGAACGCGCTCGTAAACGACCAGCTTGGCCGCCTTCGACTGCTTCTCGGCGACGAGCGGGTAACGAGCCAGTTCACAACGTGGGCTGATCGACCCGCGCGCTTCGCGCGCTACACCAGTAGAACCCTGTATCCCGGCGTGCGAACAGCTGAGAAGGACAGAACCAGACTCAAGTCGCTTGAGAAGTACTACATCGCCCTCCTCGACGAAGCAGCGAAGCCGGCTTCGCCCCGGCAGAAGCGCGCAGCGCAGCTCATCGGAGAACTGAAGGCGCGCGGCAAGTGGCCGGCGAAGCCGGACTTGAAGGCCTGGTACGGGTCGAGCGGACAACACTGGGTGGACTCGAAGACCGGGGCCTTCCAGCGCGCGGTCATGCTCCCGGGAGACGCCGAACTCCTCACGCGCCACGAGGTGCTGGCATCGCCGCCCGATGTCCTCATCACCAACTACTCGATGCTTGAGTACATGCTGATGCGGCCACTCGAGCGTCCCATCTTCGATGCGACGCGGCAGCGGCTACGGGACAACCCGGAGGAGAAGTTCCTCCTAATCATCGATGAGGCACACCTCTACCGTGGTGCGGCAGGCGCCGAAGTTGCGCTCCTGATGCGACGTCTGCGAGCCAGACTCGATATCCCCGCCGATCGCCTTCAGGTCATCGCCACCAGTGCGAGCTTCTCGGGAGCCGAGAAGGCCCAGGCTTTCGCCGCGCAGCTGACCGGCAAGGACGTGAGCGACTTTGACGCGGTCACGGGCACGCTCGACCTGCGGGATCCAGCGGCACCTGGGTCGCTTGAAGAGGCTGAAGTGCTGGCCTCAGTTCCCATGGACGCCTACTACAAGGCGGAGACGGACGAGGCGCGAGCGCAGGCGCTGGCTCCGCTGCTGACGTACCGCGGAGTCGCTCATGACGCCGAGACCTCTTCAAGCGCCCTGCTGTACCGCGCGCTGAATGGATACGCCCCACTCGGCCTTCTGGTCAACAAGACGATGAAGCAGGCGCTGCCTGTCCACACGCTGGGCGCGCACGCGTTCCCGGGAGTCGACCCAACGCTCGCGGAGCGCGCCGCCTCCACCTTGATCGCGCTCGCGAGCACCGCTCGCCTCAAGCCTGACGATGCGGGGCTGCTCCCGTGCCGCGTGCACGCCTTCTTCCGCGGCCTTCCTGGCATCTGGGTGTGCCTCGATGAGGACTGCTCGGTAGACCGGGGCGGAATCCCGAAGGGTCCCGTCGGTGCGATGTATGGCCAACCCCAAAGCACCTGCGACTGCGGTGCGCGTGTCTTTGAGCTCTTCACATGTCGCGAATGCGGCGCCACGTATGCACGGGCGTACACGGACGACGTCGCCAATCCCTCGTTCTTGTGGCAGGAGCCTGGCAGTGCCTTCCAGACAGCCTCGGGTCCTATCGCAGCGCTCGAACCGATCGATCTGCTTCTTGAAGAGCCGTCCGACGATGTCGGCAACGCAGTCCTCAAGGAACTCGACCTCGTCACCGGTCGCCTCAACCCGCACGATCCCGGTGATCGCTGGCGCAGGGTCTGGGTGCGACTCCAGCAGGACGACGGGCACCAACCAGATGCCGACTCTGCGGGCGGACAGAAGCAACCTGGAGAGTTCAACCCATGTGGCGTGTGCGGCGACCACGCACTGTTCGGTCGCACCAGCGTTCAAGACCACCAAACCAAGGGTGACGAACCCTTCCGGGCACTCGTAAGCCGTCAGATTGAGGTGCAGCCCCCCGGGCCGAAGCCAGCCGACGACTTCGCTCCGCTCCGAGGCCGCAAGGTGCTCGCCTTCTCCGACTCGCGACAAGTTGCCGCTCGCCTTGCACCGAATGTTCAGGAGTACTCACTCCGCGACGCAGTGCGGCCGATCATCCTCAAAGGCTGGAGCGAGCTATCGAAGCACCCTGTCGCGCCGACCATGAGCCTGGAGGATCTCTACCTGGTTGCGATGGTGGGGGCGAAGCTGCTGGGGGTTCGCCTCCGCCCTGAGCTCACGGGTACGGAGAACTTCGAGGCATTCACGCAGGTCTCGGAGTCGCTCGAGCGCGGTGCACTGAGCGATCCTGCGGAGTTCATGCAGTTGTACGCCATCAAGGATCCGCCGCCACAGTCGCTTCTGCGCAGCCTGGTCCCCGCGCTCACGAGCCGTTACTACGGATTTACGTCGCTCGGCCTCGCCTCCCTCCGCGAGCGGGGCAACCTGAAGAACTCCGTGCTCGCCGAACTGATCGACATTCCCGGTGTCGCGACGACCGAGGATGAGAAGCTCGCGCTGGTCCGGATGTGGCTGTCGCTCTGGATTCGCCCCGGCATCTGGTTCTCCGCGATGAGTGCGGACTGGAAGGGCACCAAGGTCCAGGCCGTGAGCGGCAAGTTCGCGAAGTTGACGACCTGGCTCGGCACGCGTGAGGCTCGGCGCATCTTCGATGCCGAGTGGCTGCCCTTGCTGCAGAGCAAGTTCTGTCAGAAGGTCGGCGACAAGTATCAGCTCGCCGCGCGCACGGTGGCACTCGACCTCGACACCGCCTGGGGCTACTGCGAGCGGTGCCGCTCCACCCAGCGCCACTTCCCCGGTCGGATCACCTGCATCTCCTGTGGTGCCGACAATGTGAGATCACTCGATCCTGAGACGGACGAAGTCTTCCAAGCTCGCAAGGGGTACTACCGCGCAAGTTCGCGCCGCGCCCTTGCGACGCCACCTGGCGAGGTGATGAGCGTCGTTGCAGCTGAGCACACAGCCCAGCTGAACTCGTCTCAGAGCGACGACGTGTTCTCGAAAGCAGAGATGTACGAGCTCCAGTTCCAGGACGTAAACATCGCGGTGCCCGCACCAGGAGTGCAACCAGAGGTCGCGATCGACCTCCTGTCTTGCACGACCACGATGGAGGTCGGCATCGACATCGGATCGCTGAGCGGGGTCGCACTCCGCAACATGCCCCCATCACGAGCCAACTATCAGCAGCGTGCAGGTCGGGCGGGACGCCGTGGCAACGCGGTGGCAACCGTGATCGCGTTCGGCAGCGCCGACACGCACGACGACCACTACTTCCGTGAGCCAGCCGAGATGGTCAGCGGAGAAGTCGCCGACCCCATCCTCACTATCGACAACGTGGAGATCGCCAAGCGCCACATCACCGCCTTCCTGCTGCAGCGATATCACCAAGACCGAGTCCCGCACATCGACCCGACCACGATGCCCGCCAACCTCTTCGAAGTGCTTGGCTCGGTTGGCGACTTCCTGTCGGACTCGGCGACGCTCAACCGAACAAATTTCGAGAGTTGGCTCTTGAGCAACGAAGCCGCGCTTCGGGCCGAAGTCGACGACTGGCTTCCAAGCGAGATCAGCGGTGACCATCGAGACGAAGTGCTGGCCGACCTGGTCACCACAACGCTTCACGGCATCGATGATGCACTCGACATCCGACCCGCGCCGGCAATCGTCGAGCCGACACCCGACCAGGCTCCCCCAGCCGATGACGCCGAAACTTCGGCGGACGAGGGCACCGGAGCGGCAGGAGCGGACTCAGCGGATGAAGCTGCTGTTGCTGAGGACAGTGGCGAGGAGCTGAGCTCCCAGCGCGCCCGAGACAAGCTTCTCGATCGTCTGCTCTACAAGGGCGTGCTTCCGCGCTACGCCTTCCCGACCGATGTCGTCAGCTTCCACGTATTCGACGAGGATCGGTCTACCCCGTACCGTCCGGCATTCCAGTACGCGCCAAGTCAGGGCCTCACCGTCGCCCTGAGCCAGTACGCGCCCGGCAAAGTGGTGTGGGTCGACAAGCGCGAGTGGACTTCGGGCGCCCTCTACTCCCCCATGCGCAAGGAGCTTTCGGAGGCCTGGAACGATCGTCGCATCTACTTCGAGTGCCCGGACTGCCACTACGCGACCCACGTCCCGTGGGAGCAAGCTGATCGTGGGCGCACGGGCGTCTGCCCTGCCTGCATGGGCGACCGCTTCGGCCCCGGCATGAACTGGCTACGTCCGCCAGGATTCGCGCATCGAATTGGCCAGCCGCCGGGCACGAGCCCTGACGACGCACCAGCCGTGAGCTACGCGACCCGCGCCAAACTCATCGCCGACGGCCCCGGGAATGCCCAACTCTGGGAGCAGGTGAACGATCGCATACAACTCAACTTCGATCACCAGAAGCTTCTGGTGTCCAACACCGGTCCGAACAACGAGGGCTACACGTTCTGCACATGGTGCGGCCTCATTGAACCGACCGCGATGCCAACACCACTGCTCGCGGGAACGCATGCCAAGCCGTTCCCTGACAAGGATCCGATGTGTCCAGGCGGTCGAGCCTCCCGAGGTCTGGTGCTCGGCACGGACTTCTTCTCGGATGTCTTGCTGATCCGCCTGACGGTCTCCGACCCAGTGACACTCCGACCGTCGTATCTGTCCTCCCAAGTCGCGCTCCGCACCGTCGCGGAGGCTCTTACCATCGCGGCGGCGAAGCACCTCCAGATCGAGGCCAGCGAACTGCAAGCGGAGTTCCGGCCGGCGCTCACCCAATGGGGTGGGCGCGGGCGTGAGGCCGAAATCTACCTCTACGACACCCTGTCCGGCGGCGCTGGGTTCACTCAGCAGGTGAGCCAGTTGGGACGGAAGATCTTCGAGCTCGCGCTGGAGCGACTGGTCGAGTGCCCGGCTCAGTGCGAGGAATCCTGCTACAGGTGCCTTCGGAGCTTCCGCAACCGATTCGAGCACACACAACTCGACCGCCATGTCGGCGCCAGCTTGCTGCGCTACCTGCTCGACGGCACGCTTCCCGAGCTTTCGCCCGCGCGCGTCGACCGCTCCGTGCAACGTCTCTTCGAAGACCTCGATCGGTCGGGAGCGGATGACGTTCACTTCGAACGCGACGCTCAGGTCGACATCGACGGCATCGGTCCAGTAGTCGTTCCCATCCTTGCGACGAAATCGAGTGGAGAGCGAGCGCTGATCGGTGTCCATGGCCCCTTGACCCCCAATGTGGCTCCCACAGTGGAACTGCACCGTGTCGCAGAGGAAACCTTCGAGCGCGTCAAGTTCATAGACGACCTGGTCATCGCCCGCAGCCTCCCGAACGCCTCTCGCGAGGTGTTGGACTTCGTCCAGTGACTACACCAAGTCGGCACTTCGACACCGCGATTGAGGGGCTCTCAGGGCTGCGGCCAGAGGTTCCCGCGCTGTGGAGCTACTCATCTCTGGCAATGCTCGAGGCATGCCCGCGTCGTTGGATGCTGGAGCGAGCCGACTATCCCGGGCTCTGGGATCGGCGCGGCTATCCCGTCGTCCCGATTCGCGCCGCAGTGTTTGGAAGCGTTGCTCATCTGATCATCGAACGCCTCTCGCACGCAATGGAAACGACGGACGATGCCGTGGCACCCCTCAACACCGTCGACGTCCTCCGGGCGCTCGGAGGGTGGGCACAGGTCGCCGAGGCCGCCGTCGACGAGGCGTTGGCCGACTTCGACGACAACCCTCGCGTCAGCCAGGCCGCGCTCGACCGGCTGCGAGATGATCTCGTCAGGCGAGTGCCCGACGCAGTGGATCAGGTCAAGTTGCTCCTTCGAGACCAGCCGTCGATCAAGACCGGCGTCCGACCCGCTCCTGCCGCCGATTCAGCTCTTCGAGAGGCACCCCGCGGCCCCGCAACACCGGGTACCCACATCGAGCGCACTGTCACGGTCGAGGATCTGCGCCTTTCCGGGCGCCTCGACCTGTTGTCGATTGACGAGGCCGATGTCACGATCACCGACTTCAAGACGGGGGCAGAACGCGAGGAGCATGACGATCAAGTCCGCCTCTACGCCTTGCTCTGGCGCTTCGACGCATTCACGAATCCGATGGGCCGACCTGCAACCAAGCTGAGTATCGCCTACTCGTCGCATGAACGCGCGGTACCTGCCCCTGACGTGCAGGAGATGCTCGCTCTGCACGCATCGACGGAGGCGCGCATTGCTGCGGCCGATGCAACCGTCATGAGTGCCTCACCGCCGGCGTTGCCGAGCCCGGAGGCGTGTCAGTTCTGTCAGGTCAAACATCTGTGCGACGCCTACTGGGCGAGCGTCCCACCGCCCATCGCGAGCGCACCGCTTGATGAGTGGTTCGACACGGAGCGCCGAGTCTCGCGGCGCAACGGGTCGCGCAGTTGGGTGTTCGAGACGCTCGACCAGCCCATGTTTGAAGTGCTCGTGCGGACTCTCGAAACAGACGTGGCGTTTCCCGTCGGCCGACGCGTTCGCCTTCTCGGCGTCCGTCGAAGCGTCGACCCGGATGCGCCTGAGCGCCTGGTGATCTCGCTCTCGACGGCCTCCGAGTGGTACCCGCTTCGCGCGTAGTCACTGCGCGCTTGCGGCCAGCAGCGGCCAGTCGCCGTCCTCAGGAGGGAGGGGCACCCGCGCACCATGCATGACGGGACGTGTCAGTTGGTGGCGCGCCATAGCCTCGCGAATCTCGGGCTGGCCCGCCCGCCGCAGTGCCCAGCGGTCCAGCCACCATTCGGCAACTCGCTGGTCGCCGTCCGGCAGGGACGGGTCAAGGAGGTAGTCGGGATCATCGTCAATCCCGAGCGAGTAGTCGCGAAGGTTCCGGACGAGCGGCACGCCGTAGAGGATTCGCTGACGACCGTGCTTCAGGAGTTCATTCGTCGGCCAGCCGAGCGCGGCTAGACCGAGCCGCACCTTTCGGAGCCGTGGACTGACTCCCTCACCGAACAGACTGTTCACACGCACCGACGAGTCGCGCAGCGACGAAAGGCGAAGCAATGCTTCGACCGTCTCGTCCGTGAAGTGCGACGTTCCGAAAGATCGCGACCTTCCGAGTTCGTGGAAGCCCATGCGCGTGCCTGCGTCACCGCCCACAACCTCAGCCGGCCAGAACAGCCGGTTGTACTGACTCGACCCCGTTCCATAGAGCGACGTGGTGCTGATGAGAGACAGACGGGCCTCGCGCACGATGGGTCGACCCGCCATGGCAGACGCGATCTCGCTGGGCCGGTTGTACTTCTCCTCATAGGCGGCCAGCACAGCCGGTGATACCGCAAGCGCTCCAACGAGCTTGCCCGCCGTGAGGCCGTTGTACGGTGCGACCGCACCACAGACTGTGAGGTCTGCGATTACCGTTCCAACCCGCTCGCCGCGCGCGCGGCGGATCAGCCGACGGAGTTGGGCATGGGCTCGTCGATCCGCCAATGCCGCGCCGAGCCCTTCGGCGGAGGGCTCAGGGCGAAGGTATGAGCCCAGCCCCAACTGAATGTCGAGCGCTTCAGCCAAGGCCGCCGACCGCTTGCTCCGAAAGAGATCGGTCTCGGCGCGGGCCACCCATGCATCCCGCTCGATGTTGCGAACTTCGCGAATGGTGGCTGACCGGTGATGACGCTGCCGATATCGTTCTGCGTCGGCCTTGAGGCGCCCGACGAGTTCCTGTGTTGGCTTGGCGATGTCTGTGGGTTGCAGCACGCCAGCCCGGAGCAGATCCTCGACATAGATCGCGTCGATCTGGGCAGAGACCCGTCGGTCTACCCACCGGGCAAGCTCATCGGTGGGCTCCTCCCGGATCGACTGGAGGAACTCGTCTGTCTCCCAGCCCATCCAACTATCGCGTTCGGCGATCTGAACGACGGGGCTCGAGATGGCTGCCAGCCCAACCACGGCGTGGTGAGGAGTGGCCGCATCGCGAACGAGGATCGGCATCGAGCGCCCCGGCACCGTCGCATAGGCATTCGACCAGGTGTGGCGAAAGTACCGCCATATGTCGTGGAGTCGGAAGCCTGTCAAGGAGCAGACGGAGTCATCAACCACCTGCACGTAGGGCTGGATCGCGGTCCGACCGGTCGGGTCGCGGTCGAGTGCGTCCGCGAGTTCTCGCCCATCGCGCATTAGATCGAAAACCGAGACCAGCGATTCGCCAAACTGGTGTGGTCTCTCCATGCCCTGGACGAACCGCCGCACGCTTGGCCGCAGGAGTTGTTCGTCGCGCCTGAGATGCTCCTGTGCCCGGATGCGCGACTTCTCAGCGTCACGGTCTCCTTGCACGGCTGGCGGTGAGAACAGTGGGCCGAGTCGGTCGACGTGAACAACCCACCCCTGATCCACAAGATCGATCGCGGTGTGCGCCGCGGCGGCGAGCGCTGGCTGGGCATAGATGTCCCCCAGTCCTGCGCGCTCCAGCCACCGCGCGTGCGTCGACCCAGAGGCAGGCGATTCAGATAGCGCACGGCAGAGCCGGAGAAACTTCGCCCGCTCGGCGCGACTTGATCCGACAGGAAGATTGAGCGGCAGAAACGTCGACTCGGTCATGCTTTCTGGAGCATCCGTCCGAAGGTCGAACCCCACTGGGCCAGGAGTTGGTCGGTCCCTTCGCCGCTGGCGAGGCTTGCTCGCGCCATCGAGAGAACGAGCAGTTCGACTGCGGTTCGCAGTTGAGCGCCCGCACCATCGGACAACGCCTGCAGCGGCGCGTAAAGCGCGGCAAAGGCGGGGTGGTCGACGTTGAGTTGCACCTCGAGGGTGCTTGCGTGGAGCGACGTCGCGAAGAGCAGGTCGGGCGTGAGCTGCGCCGTGCTGATCCGATATGAGAGTGGGCCTCGTCCATGCCCGCGGCCATCCCTCACCACAGGAAGCTCTGGGTCAGCGGTCGCGGCCACTCGGCAGGAGATCTCGGCGGCGGCCTCGAACTTCACGTCCTCGAAGGATTGCCGGACACGGGAGTTGAGCATGCGAGCGATCGACTCGAGTTCGGGTTCGAGCGCTTCGCGTAGTTCGGTCGAGGGCCGGATGCCTTGCTTGTTGATAGTGATTCCAAAATGGTCGTCAAGTGTCGGCTCGAACTCGATCTCGCAGCGCCACCAGTCATCGTAGTTCTCTCGGCGCTTGCCTCCCATGAGGTGCCAGCCGTGAGCAATCTCTCGTCCTGCGCGAAGTACCGAGACGCCACCACCGCCAACGATTCCGATTCGCCGCTTCGTCATGTTGTCGAGATGATGCCAGCGGTGCACCGGAAGACTGGCGAAGCGGACGTGCACCCAGCCGGAGCCACCATCAGGCGTCCGAAGTTCATACGCGAGTGGTGTGAACGCAAGCGTTGCCACCTCACCCTCAATGCGCGTCGACATCATCATCGGGTCCTCGGGCTCGAGCAACCGCCCGTTGAGCGAGACCTTCAATCCCTCGGACAGGAACCGCCGGTACATACGCCCGAGGTCACGACGGAGCGAACGCTCTAGCCATCCTAGGCGCCGGTACTCGATGCGATCACAGGTCCGCCACGTGACCCGACAGCCGGATGGCGTTGCCGGCGACGTCGTGGACCTTGCTTTCAGTGCGGGAGGGTCTCCAGCGACGATCGCATCCACATCGAGGGTCACCGCGAGGGCGGGGCCACCGTCTTGCCATGCGGCGACCTCGACGTGACGTGCCTGGCTGAGGGATGCGGCAGGCAGGCCCATCCCGAAACGACCAAACGACTCACGCCGGTCGAAGCGAGATGAGCCGCCGAACTTGAGGCAGAGTTCAAGTTCTCGACGACTCATTCCGGCGCCGTTGTCGAGCACCTCGATCTCCGGGTGCAGTGCCCCATCCGGTCGCGCGATGGTGAGTTCGATCTCGGTCGCCCCTGCCTGGATTGAGTTGTCGATGAGTTCCGCGAGCGCCGTCGCGAGGCTGACGTAGCCGGATTCGCGCACGGCCCGGATGAAATTGGACGATACGACGAGTTCTTCCGGCCGCCGGGTGGGATTGGTTCTGCCGCTCATCGAAGCCCTCTCGCTGGATACCGGGGTACCTCCAGGGTAGCTCGGCGAAGCCGTTGTGACGAGCAAGCCGTGGTGCCGATTCTTCTCGGCTCGCGACGACCCTGCCGACAGAATCCGCGGGGTCGAAGAAGTCGCGCCGTCATTGGTTCCTGGGTGCTTTCACGCGGACCGGACGGCGGCCGACACGCACGAACGCGCCTCGCCGAGTCGTGCGCAGATGGCGATGGCAGCGGCGCACCGGGTGAGAACTCGGAAGCGAGGGGAATCGCATCTAAGGGCATCTGATCTGGGCTTTTGTTTTCCAGAGTGGTTCTCTGCGTGTCACGATTGTGAGGATTGCGGACTGCTGATCGCTCAAGATGGTCTGCGACGCAGGGGGTGCTCATCGTGCGGCTCCCACCGTCGGTGCGCCGGCATCCACCTTGCCGCGCTGGCGATGGGACACGGCCTCCCGGATTCGGATGCGCGTGAGAATGAGCATGCTGATCGGGCCGATGAAGACAAACTTCATCGCATTCCAAACGAGCAAGAGCACGAGGAGGTTGGGCCACCCCGGTCCACCGTCGGCCATGAAGTTGGTGCAGATCTTCGCAAGAAGCAAGTAGGGAACGGCCAGGAGCATCGCCGGGACGCCCCACTTGAGACCGCGCCGGGTTCGGATCGCGGCGAGCAGGAGGTTGGTGGGCGCGTAGCTGAGGATGCTGTGGGTGCGGACGCTGGCCGCCCAGATGAGCCGGAACATGGGCATAGTCCTCTCAGGGGTTCGGCGACAAGAACCTGAAAGGACCGCCCGCGGCTGCGGGATGGTCATACCGTCGCGCGGAGCGACAGCGCCAATATGGAGGCCGCCTCGTCATTCACTCTACGACGCAGCCCTGACATCCGGAAGGGCACGCGCATCACAGCGAGCGGCGCACCGGCTCCCGTCCGGCCCGCCGCTGCGGCTCCTCCCCCGGCCCTCGCGCGAGGTCGCGTGCCCGGTCGAGTGCGGCGCGGGCGCGGGCTGCGTCAATCTTCTGCGCGTCGTCCTCGCCGGGAGCCCCGAGCGGGATGATGTCGGTGATGCCGTAACGGTCGCGGTACGCGGCGACCGTGCGGGCCAGGCGACGCCAGGTCGCGGCCGTCTTGGCGTCCTTCGGCGGGGTGCCGAGCGCCTTCGTCCACCCCTGGTTCTCGGTGAGCGCGGCGTCGAGGAGGGCGGCCGCGCGGGTCTCGATGAGGTCGCGCCGTTCGGTGAGCGCCTGCCGGAGCTCGGCGCTCATGGTGCCGATGGCTTCGGGGATGAGCCCGGCGATCAGCTGGGGCGTCTTGCGGACGCGGCCGGACCCGGCAGGGCGGGCGGTGGCGCGTGTCACCCGGGAGTGGAGAACGGCGGCAATGTCGTCGGCATCGGAGAATCCCCGTGTCCGCGCGAGCCTTGGCAGCAGGGTTTCGATGTCGTGGTGGTTGGCCTCGGCGCGGCGAAGCTCGGCAGTCAATGCGCCGAAGGCTGGGGAGCTGATCGCGGCATCCGCTTCGTCGTCGGTGAGCACGGATGCGCGGACGAGGAGCGCCCACCTGTCGTGCTGTGCTGCGGCAGCGATCGTCTCGTACTCCGCGGCGAACTGGCCGATGTTCGCCCAGGCGTCTTGCTCGGCGGCGATGGTCTCGTGCGCGGAGAGCTCGGCGCTGACGTTCTGGAGCACCCCGAACAGGACATTCCTGGCGGTGGCGTCGGTGTTGTCGCTGGGGTGCGGGCCCTGGTGAGAGTCGTCGGGCTTGTCGGTGGCGACGTAGGCGCGGTTGGCGTCTCGGCCGCGGGTGAGCGCGACGTACAGGTTCTCCCTCGTCATAGATGGGTCGACCAGGACGTGCGAGGTGTCTGTCGTGATGCCCTGGGCCCTGTAGGAGGTCACCGCGTAGCCGAGGTCGAGGTGTTCGGCCGCATAGTCCGCGGGAAGCACGACCGACCCACCCCACTTCCGCCCGGTGCGGCGGAGGGTGACTGATCCGTCGTCGCGGATATCGGTGACGGTCCAGCGGTCGCCGTTGCGGACCCAAGAGCGTCCGGCGCGCAGGCGCCGATCATTGCGCCGGGTGATGACCTTTTCCCCGGCCGCGGCGTGGCTGCCGTCATGCAGCTCGACCTCGCGGGTGCCGCCTATGGTGCCGTCCAGGATCAGGTCGGTACGAGCACGTTGGTTGAGCTCTCGGACGGATTCGTTGGAGTCGGTGACCAGCACCGTCGCTCGCCCGGCGACGGTGTCGGTGCGCCAGGCGGTGTAGGCGGCGTCGATCATCGCCTCCGTCTCCCCGCCCGTCACCCGGCCGTGCTCCATGTAGGTGTCGATGACCTCGGTGTGCCCATGCCGCAGGCCGAGGGAGGCGGTCTTCTCCCACGGGTTGACGAACCTGTGGACATCCACCAGCTCCGGGGCGTCGCCCCGGTCATGCACCAGGAGGGAGAACGCCCCACCCGCGTCGACGGACTGGAGCTGCGCGTAGTCCCCAACCAAGAGCACCTTCGCCCCCGCCTCGGCGGCCAGCGCGGTGATGCGGTCGAGCGAGAGGGTGCCGGCGAGGGAGGCTTCGTCCACGATCACGAGCTGACCCGCGCGGAACGTGGCCCTAGTGCGCTCGTGGATCTCCCACCACTTCGCGGTGTTCTCCGTCGCGATCCCGAGGTCGCCGGCAAGGACCTGCGCGGCGACCGCGGACGGCGCAAGTCCGACCACCGTGCCGCGCCCGTGCTCGGCCTCCCACGCCCGCCGCAGCGCGGACATCGCCGTTGTCTTCCCCGCCCCGGCCGGGCCGACAAGGACATCTACGATGCGGCCCGACACCGCGACCGACGCGAGCGCGGCGGCCTGGTCGTCGCCGAGCAGCCGCCCTTCCCGATCGGGTCGGGCGGCGATCCGTTCCACCGTCGTCAGCGGCACGGTCGGGCCGGTCGTCATGCGGGCGCGCTCGAGGAGGCGGTCTTCGGCGGCGAGCAAGAGTTCGGAGGAGAACACCGTGAAGTGTTTCGGCCGGAACACCGACGTGCCGTCCGGGCGGCGGAACGCCACCGGGCTCGTCGCGAGCTCCGGCGGCGTGAGCCGCAGCGAGGCGGCTTCGGCGGCGTCCGCGACCAGGCCGACGACCGCTTCCCGATCCACGGTGGAGGCGAACCGGTAGCCCATCGTCTGCCGGGCCGCTTCCGCGGTGAGGTTCCACCGCCGCCAAGTGGAGCGCTTCTCGCCCACCACCTCGACGACGGACTGCCCGAGGGATGCGATCACGTCCAGGGGGATGTCGTCCGCGCGCAGCAACAGCGGTGCGTCGTTCGCGGTGGCCTGGCGCGCCCAGGAGGTCGCGTCCCGCCCGAGCAGCCGGCCGGCGCGGTCCCGCCATTCGACGGTCAGGTCCGCCAGGGATCGGACCTGCTTCTCCGGGCGGGTGGTGAGGGTGGCTTGGGCGCGCAGCTTGATGATCGTCGCGGTCGAGGGTTGCCGTCCGTGCTTGGCGACGTACTCGGCGATGAGCCGGTTCTTCTCGGCCTCGATGTGCCCGGAGCGGGAGGAGAACTCGGCCACCAGCTCCTCCGGCACCGAGGCGATCGCCCACGCGGGGTTGCGGTCGCGGCCCATGTCGCGGGACTCCCACCCGACGCCAAACGTGCGGGTCAGATGATCGGCGAAGACGGCCTCGTGCAACTCCGAAAGGGCGACGGTCGCGGCGTGCATGGGCCGTCCGTCGAGGGAGCGCCACTTGCCGTCGAGAACGGTCTGCACCTTGTTCGAGATGACGACGTGCGTGTGCAAGTGAGGGTCGCCCGCGCGGGAGTCGTAGTGATCGAACGCCGTGGCGACCAGTCCGCGGACATCGACCTGCGCAACCGCTCCATTGCGGGCGGTTGCGCCGGTCCGGGTGGCTGCAACCTCTCGTTCCATGAACGCAACCACCTCCGCAACCGCCGCATGGTGCGCGTCCGCGATCAACGCCTGAGTGCCCGCGTCCGCAACCGCCCACAACGCCGAGGCGGACTTCGGAATGCTGAACGTGAAGTCATACCCGGCGACCGCGCGGCGCGTCCCGCGTGCCGCTTCCTCGGCCTCGATCCGCGCGACCGCCTCCGCGCGCGAGGCCGGGCCGAGGCCGGGTTCGAGGGCGGCGGTGCGCTCCTGGACGCGCTCGGCCACGGTCTTGTAGGCGGGATACGCCAGGCCGAGCGGGTCGCCCGTGACCGGGTTCCGACCCATCCCGACCAGGAGCTGGAGCTGGGACTCGGAAACCTGATCCCCCACCAAGATCACCCCGCCCAACGCGGCGACACCCGCACCGAGCCACCGCCCCGGAGGACTGCCCTCCTCGGCGTAGTACTTCGTCAGCGGGGTTGAGAGTGACCTGTCGCCGTCGCCGACGGCGACGGTACGCAGCAGGTACTTGTAACCGTCACCCGCCGACATAACGCGCATCGAGACCGTCACCCGCTCGCCTCCCATCGCTCAAGGAGGAGGTGAGCGACCGCCCGCCCGCAGGGCGGGACCTTGACCTGCAAGACGCGTGG
>NZ_DEPK01000120.1:3442-4607 GCF_002358725.1 Microbacterium sp. UBA3394 | reverse complement strand
GAACACCGACAACTCGGACAACTCCGACAACTCGGACAACTCCGACAACTCGGACAACTCCGTGGATGTGGACGTCGCCGTCGACGCCCGTGACCAGTCGGACAACTCCACCAACGATTCCTTCAACGACGAGGACTCGTACAACGACTACGAGGATTCCTACAACAAGGACTCCTACAACGACACCGACATCGACATCGACAACTCGACGAACCTCGACGACGACTCGGTGACGGTTGGCGTGCGCCAGTACAACACCGGCTTCGGTGACCTCCACGTCGGCGGCCTCGCCGGCGCGGGCGCCGCTGCTGCGGCCGCCGGCTCGCTGCACCTCGAGATCGACAATCGTGCGACGCAGGTCGACCAGTCGGTCAACCAGGCGATCAGCGCCGGCGGGAACGTCACCCAGGGCTTCGCCAACGGGGCCGTCGTCAACACCGGCGACTGGGGGGCCGCTGCGGGCGACGACGCTTCGGTGTCGAACACTGAGACGACGATCTCCACTGGCGACATCCTGATCGGGAACACGACGGTCGAGACCCACGTCGCCGACTCGTTCAACGACTCCTCCACCAACACGTGGACCGAGTACGAGCTCGAGATCGACGACTCGTTCAACGACTTCTCGGACCACACCGATGTCGAGGTAAAGATCGAGGACTCGTTCAACGAGTTCGACTCCGACGTCGACAACGACTGGGAGTGGGAGAACAACGGCAACATCTTCTCCGACGGCTCGGCCGTCATCGACGACATCGACATCTGATCATCGTCTGACACGAACTTCGCCCGGTCGCCTCTCGAGGCGGCCGGGCGAGGTGCGTCACGGCCCCGATCCGCCCTATCCCTGTCCGGCGGATCGGGATAGCGTGGGCCCGGGGACAGTTTTCAAGGGGGAATGCGTGAGCGACGACATCGCCAAGCGAGACGATCAGACCGCCAACGAGCCGACGATGGTGTCGCCGCAGACCGGAAGGCAGCTGGTCGCGCTCGTCGACAATGTCGAGTCGCTCGCGGCCGCCACCGGTCGTGCCGATCTGGCCGAGCGGCTGGACAACACCCGCAAGCGGCTGCAGGACCCGAACGTGCGGGTCATCGTGGTCGGGGAGTTCAAGAAGGGCAAGAGCAAGCTCATCAACGCCCTCGTCAACGCCCCGGTGTGCCC
>NZ_DEPK01000120.1:0-3048 GCF_002358725.1 Microbacterium sp. UBA3394 | reverse complement strand
TGGGTCGTGCAGCAGAAGGGCGACCAGCCGGGCGTCGTCGAGCAGATCGACATCCCTCTCGAAGCGCTCGCCGACTACGTCTCCGAGCGCGGCAACCCCAGCAACGAGCAGAAGCTGCTGTCGGCCGAGGTCGTTCTGCCCCGCGAATTGCTGCGCGGCGGGCTGCGGCTGGTCGACTCGCCGGGCGTCGGCGGGCTCGACTCCACCAACGCGCTGACCACGCTTGCGGCGCTGTCGTCGGCGCATGCCGTGCTGCTCGTGTCGGATGCGTCGCAGGAGTACACCGAGCCCGAGGTGCAGTTCCTGCGCCACGCCATGCGCGTGTCGCCGAACGTGGCGGCGGTGCTGTCGAAGACGGACCTCTACCCGCAGTGGCGCGACATCGAGCGCATCGACCGCTCGCACCTGGGCGACGTCGGCGAGGTGCCGATCTTCTCCGTCTCCAGCGATCTGCGGCTGCTCGCCGCCGAGCACCACGATCGCGAACTGAACGACGAATCGGGTTTCCCTCAGCTCGTCCACCATCTTCGCGGCGAAGTCCTGGCACATGCCGAAGTGGTTCATGCCCGGAGCGCGGTCCACGACGTCGTGTCGGTCGTGGACCAGATGGAGGTCTCGCTCACCTCCGAGCTGAACGCCATCCTGCATCCCGAGGACACCCCGCGCATGATCGCGCAGCTCGAAGACGCCAAGGCGCGGGCCGACGAGTTCCGGGGACGCTCGTCCAAGTGGCAGACGACCCTGAACGACGGCGTCGCCGACCTCATCTCCGACATGGAGCACGATCTGCGCGACCGCCTGCGGCGGGTGCAGCGCGAGGCGGAGGCATCCATCGACGAGGGCGATCCGGGCCCGATCTGGGAGCAGATCACCGAGTGGATCGATCAGCGCATCAACGCGGCGGTGTCGGAGACGTTCGTGTGGACCGACGAGCGCTCGCGCTGGCTGTGCGAAGAGGTCGCGGAGCAGTTCTTCGAGGGACAGACCGAGATTCCGCTGTTCGCTGTCGGCGACACCGAGGGCGTGCTCGATCCCGTCGACCGGATCGCCGGCGTCGACTCCGGTCAGATGGGTGCGGCCGAGAAGATCTTCATCGGCGTGCGCGGTTCCTACGGCGGCGTGCTCATGGTCGGTCTCGCGACCGGCCTCATCGGACTGTCGCTCATCAACCCGCTGTCGCTCCTGGCCGGTGTGCTCGTGGGCCGCCGCGCCTACCGAGAAGACATGACCAACCGGCTCGCGCGCCGTCGCTTCGAGGCAAAGACGGTCGTGCGCCGCCACATCGAAGAGGTCATCTTCCAGGTCGGCAAGCAGCTCAGGGACCGTCTGCGCCTCGTGCAGCGTGCGGCGCGCGACCACTTCGGCGGCATGGCCGACGAACTGCACCGCTCGCTCGGTGAAGCGGTGCTGGCCGCCAAGCAGGCCGCTTCGACGTACGCCAGCGGCCGGGACAATCGGGTCAGGGAGCTGCAGACGCAGATCCAGCAGCTCGAAACGCTCAAGCGGAAGATCCCCGCGATCGCGCCCGTCAGGCAGCTCGAGGCGGCGCGCTCGTGAGCACGCCGTTGCGCGACGACGCCGCGCGGCTGCTCGACACCGCGCGGGCCCGCTACGCCGACGACGCCGAGGCGACCGCGCGCCTGGACGAGTTGAGCCGTCGCCTGCACGAGCCGCTGCGTCTGGCGCTGGCGGGCATGGTCAAGGCCGGCAAGTCCACCCTCCTGAACGCGATGCTGGGGGAGCGGATCGCTCCCACCGACGCCGGCGAGTGCACGCGCGTGGTCACCTGGTACCGGTATGCCGCGACCCCCTCGGTCACCCTCCATCGCCGCGACGGCGAGCAGCAGCGCCTGCCGATCCGTCGCGAGCGAGGGCGCCTGATCTTCGACCTCGGCGAGACCTCGGCCGACGATGTCGACTGGATCGACGTCGGCTGGCCCTCGAGCGGGCTCCGGTCGCTCATCCTCATCGACACTCCTGGCATCGCCTCGCTGTCGCAAGACGTCTCGGCGCGCTCGACGACGTTCCTCGTGCCCGAGGCGAGGCCCTCGGCGGCCGACGCGATCATCTATCTGATGCGGCACCTGCATGCCTCGGACATGAAGTTCCTCGAGTCCTTCCGTGACACGGCGGCCGGTCAGTCTCAGACGGTGAACGCGGTCGCGGTCCTCTCGCGCGCCGACGAGATCGGCTCCGGCCGCATCGACTCGATCCTCTCCGCGAACAAGGTCGCCCGGCGCTACGAACTCGACGGGGAGCTCGCCTCGCTCGCCCTGGGCGTCATCCCCGTCGCGGGGCTGCTCGCCGAGAGCGCCCGCACCCTTCGCGAAGACGAGTATGCGGCCTTCAAGGAACTCGCCGCCCTCCCGCGCGAGGATCGGGAGAAGCTGCTCATCTCGGCGGACCGCTTCGTGCGGCCCTCGCCGGCGACGACCCTCACCGAAGCGGCCCGCCGCGCTCTCCTCGCCCGGTTCGGCATCTTCGGCGTGCGCCTGGCGACCGCGCTGCTGCGCCGATCCACGCCGACTTCGACCGACTTCGCCGAGATGCTCGTGCAGCAGAGTGGTCTGAACGAGTTGCAGCAGTTCGTCCGCGAGCAGTTCCGCACGCGCGCAGCAACGCTGAAGATCCGGGGCGTGCTCGACGGCCTGGAACGCGTGCTCGCGGATTTCCCCCGAGACGACGTCGACGAGGTGCGTGGGGGCATCGAACGCATCCGCGCCACCGCTCACAGCCTGCGTGAGCTCTCGGCGCTCGCGCGGGCGCGCGCCGACGGGCTGCCGCTGGCACCGAGCGACGCCGCCGAGGCGGAGCGGATCATCGGTGGCAAGGGGACCGGCCCGACGGTACGGCTGGGTGTCGGCGATGACGCCACCGACGAGGAGATGCGGGCCGAGGTCGACCGGCTGCTGGACCGGTGGCGCGCGCTCGGCCAGTCGCCGTTGACCGAACGCAGCGCCGTCGAGGTCTGTCGCGTGGTGACCCGCAGCCTGGAGGAGATCGCCTCAGTACTCCCCGCTGTCGCCGGAACGCCGCACGTCGTGCTTG
>NZ_DEPK01000051.1:1564-12300 GCF_002358725.1 Microbacterium sp. UBA3394 | reverse complement strand
CCCGTATCTCACCGGTGTCGTCCCCGCCCCGTACCCCCGAGCGGCCGACGTGCAGAAGTGCATCCGCACCAACGACATCGAAGAGGTCGGCAAGACGCCGCGGCACGGCACCTTCTTCCAGATGCTCGGCAACTGGTCGTTTGGGGATTACTTCAAGGAAGGCGCGATCGGCTACGCGTGGGAGCTGCTCACCCGCAGCGACAGCGAGGGCGGTCTCGGTTTCGATGCGAAGGATCTCTGGGTCACGGTCTACGAGGACGACGACGAGGCGGAGTCGCTGTGGCGATCGGTCGCAGGCGTCTCGCCCGACCGCATCCAGCGTCTGGGCAAGGACAGCAACTACTGGAGCACGGGGCAGCCGGGGCCGGCCGGACCGTGCTCGGAGATCTTCTTCGACCGCGGTTCTGCGTACGGCATCGACGGCGGACCGGCGACCGACGACGACCGCTACGTGGAGATCTGGAACCTCGTCTTCATGCAGTACGCCATCACGAACGTGCGCTCGAAGCTCGACTTCGACATCGTCGGCGACCTGCCGCAGAAGAACATCGACACGGGCATGGGGCTCGAGCGTGTCGCGTTCTTGAAGCAGGGTGTCGAGAACATGTACGAGACCGACCAGGTGCGGCCGGTGCTCGACCGGGCGGTGGAGCTCTCGGGCCGGCGCTACGGCGCCGACCACGAGGACGACGTGCGGTTCCGCGTCATCGCCGACCACGTGCGCTCCTCGCTCATGCTCCTGTCGGATGGCGTGACGCCCTCCAACGAGGGTCGCGGCTACATCCTCCGGCGTCTGATGCGCCGCGCGATCCGTGCCATGCGTCTGCTCGGCGTCGAGGAAGCCACGTTCCCGGAGCTGTTCGCGGCGTCTCGTGACGCCATGAAGGCCTCCTACCCCGAGCTGCAGAGCGACTACGGACGGCTGTCCGCGTACGCCTTCGCGGAGGAGGAGACGTTCCTGCGCACCCTCGCGTCGGGATCGACCATCCTCGACCTCTCGGTCTCGAACACGAAGGACGCGGGCGGCACGACGCTGTCCGGCTCCGAGGCGTTCCTGCTGCACGACACCTACGGGTTCCCGATCGATCTGACCGTCGAGATCGCGCAGGAGGCCGGCCTCGAGGTGGACCGTTCGGCCTTCGACACGCTCATGCAGGAGCAGCGCCAGCGTGCGAAGGACGACGCCCGGAGCCGCAAGCGCGCGATCGCCGATCACAGTGTCTATCGCGACTTCCGCGCGAAGGGCGAGACGGTGTTCACCGGCTACACCGATCTCGAGACCGAGAGCACGGTGCTGGGTGTGCTGGTCGGCGGCGTGTCGGTCGACAGGGCCTCTTCGGGCCAGGTCGCGGAGGTCATCCTGGCCGAGACGGCGCTGTACGCCGAGTCGGGCGGGCAGGTCGCCGACAAGGGGGTGATCGTCGGCCCCGGCTTCGAGCTCGACGTCATCGACGTGCAGCGGCCGGTCCCCGGCCTGATCAGCCACACGGTCGAGGTCGCCACCGGTGAGGTCGGGGTGGGTTCGGCGGCGACGACGGTCGTCGATGCCGCCAATCGGCGCGCCGCGCGTCAGGCCCACTCGGCCACGCACCTGGTCCACGCGGCGCTGCGGGACACCCTGGGTTCGTCGGCGACGCAGGCCGGGTCGCTGAACCGGGCGGGCTATATGCGATTCGACTTCACGTGGGCGCAGCAGCTGTCGGACGCGACGAAGTCCGAGATCGAGGAGATCGCGAACAACGCGGTGCGCGACAACCTCGAGGTGACCACGCGTGTGCTCCCGCTGGATGAGGCGAAGGAGCTCGGGGCGATGGCGCTCTTCGGCGAGAAGTACGGTGACACCGTTCGCATGGTCGACATCGGCGGCCCCTGGTCGCGAGAGCTCTGTGGTGGCACCCACGTGTCCGCCAGCGCGGAGGTGGGGTTGATCAGCCTGGTCGGTGAAGCTTCGGTCGGTGCCTCGAACCGGCGCGTCGAAGCTCTGGTCGGGCAGGATGCCTTCCGGCAACTCGCCGCGGAGCGTGCGCTGGTCTCGCAGCTGTCGACGTCGCTGAAAACCCCGCGGGAGCAGCTGCCGGCGCGGATCGCCGAACTCTCGGCGAGCCTGAAGGCGGCGGAGAAGAAGATCGCGGCGTTCGAGGCGAAGGCCCTGTCAGACCGTGCGCCGTCGCTCGTCGAGCAGACGCAGCAGGTGGGCGCGTTCCGTGTCGTCGCCGAAGCCATCGGTTCGGCCGGCTCGGCCGACGACGTTCGCACCCTCGCGCTCCAGGTTCGAGACCGCCTCGGTTCGACCCCTGCCGTTGTGGCCCTGGCCGCCGCGGTCGGTGAGAGGGTGACGATCGTCGTCGCCACCAACGACGCCGCGCGGGCGGATGGCGCGAAGGCCGGCTCGCTCGCGAAGGGCGCAGCGGCGATCCTCGGCGGCGGAGGCGGCGGTCGGGACGACGTCGCGCAGGGGGGCGGCACGAACATCGCGGTGGTCCCAGCGGCGCTCGCGTCCGTCGTCGAGGCGCTGCGCAGCGCATGAGCTCGTTCCGGCGTGGCGTGCGGCTCGGCATCGATGTCGGCCGTGCACGCGTCGGCGTCGCGCGCTGCGACCCGGACGGCATGCTCGCGACTCCGGTCGAGACGGTCGCCCGAGACGACCGAGCGGTCGCCCGTGTGCGGGAGATCGCGACCGAGCTCGAGGCCTTGGAGATCCTGGTCGGTCTGCCCCTGAACCTGCGCGGCGAGGACACCGCTTCGACGGTGGACGCGCGGGAGTTCGCCGCGGCCGTCGCCGCCGCCGACGCACCACCGGTGAGGCTCGTCGACGAGCGGTTGAGCACCGTCTCGGCGCACGCCGCCCTGCGGCTCTCCGGGCGGTCGCAGAAAAGGTCTCGTACGATAGTGGATCAAGTCGCCGCGGTGGTCCTGCTTCAGCAGGCCCTCGAGGTCGAGAAGAGCACCGGTCGCCCCCCAGGCTCACCCGTCCCCCCGGTGCAGGAGCCCATCTGATGCCACAGTCGTCGTCTTTCGATGATCCCTTCGCGGACCTGTTCGACAAGCTTCCCGACCCGCGTCGACGCGAGTCCGCGGCGGGCGCGGATGACCTCGCGACGGCGCCTGACCCATCCCGCGTCACCCCGGACTCGCCGTCGGAACCGACGTCTCCTCCGCCCACCTCTCGTCGTGCCGCTCGCGAGGCGGCAGCCCGGCAGTCGGGCACACCACAGCCATCGCAGGCCCCGTCGGCGGTGGCAGAGCCTCCGAAGCAGGCTCCCACGAATGCCCCGGCGTCCCGGGAGACTCTCGACGATCTCTTCGCGGGCAAGGGGAGCACGGAAGACTTCGGATCCACACCACCGCCGCCGAACAAGCGCCGTCGCCGGATCGGAGGATGGATCGCTTTCGGCGTCGTCCTGGTGCTGCTCGGCGGCCTGGCGGGAACCGGCTACTACGTCTGGACGACCTACGAAGAGCAGATCCGCGACGTGATGGGGTGGCAGGAGCCGGCGGACTACGAGCCGGGCATGGCCACCGGCGAAGCGCTCGTCACGATCTCGGCCGGCGACACGGGCGGGCCGATCTCCCAAGCGCTCTACGACGCCGGCGTGACGAAGACACCCGATGCGTTCTACGACATGCTCGTGGACACCGGCCAGAACCCGACGTTCTATCCGGGTGTCTACCAGTTGCAGCAGATGATGACCTCTGAGGCGGCCCTCGAGGCGCTCGAGAACCCCGAGAACAAGCTCGAGAACTCCGCACTCCTGCCCGAAGGGCTGACGGTGGATCAGTCGCTCCCTCTCCTCGCGGAGGGAACGGGCATCCCGCTGGAGGATTTCGAGGCGGCCATCGCCGATCCTTCGCAGTACGGTGTCTCCGCGGACAGCCTGGAGGGATGGCTGTTTCCGGCGATGTACACATTCGACCCCGACACCTCTGCGACCGAGGTCATCCAGACGATGGTGGACCGGACCGTCGCCTCGCTGGATTCCGCCGGGGTGCCCGAGGCCGATCGCGAGGAGATCCTCACCATCGCCTCGATCATTCAGCGCGAAGCCCGCGAGGAGGAGGACTTCTACAAGGTGTCGCGAGTGATCCAGAACCGTCTCGCTCCGGACAACCAAGAGACCTTCGGTCGGCTCGAGATGGATTCGACGGCGCAGTACGGGATCGGTGAGGACGACGGGACCGTCAGCTCGTCGGAGGAGGCGCTGACCGACGACAACCCGTGGAACACCTATGTCCACCCCGGGCTGCCGATTGGTCCCATCGCCAACCCCGGCGACGTCGCGATCGACGCCGCCATGCATCCCGCGGAAGGCCCGTGGCTGTACTTCGTGACGGTCAATCTGGACACCGGTGAGACCGTCTTCACCAACACGTACGCCGATCATCTCGCCGCGGTTGATCAGTGGCGGGCATGGTGCAGCGAGAACCCGGACTCGGGGTGCTGACCGCACACCGCCTGGCCGTGTGGGGCGATCCGATCGCGCACAGTCGATCGCCGCAGATGCACCGTGCGGCCTACGACGCGCTCGGGCTGGCGTGGGAGTACGACCGACGCCGAGTGGACGACGCCGGATTCGCTGCCGCGGTCGCGTCGCTGGACGCGACCTGGCGAGGACTGTCGCTGACGATGCCGCTGAAGCAGGTGGCATTCGCCGCTGCGGACCGGGTCGACCGCGGCGCGCGCCTGACCGGTGCGGTCAACACGTATCTGTTCGAGGCGTCGGGCCCGGTCGGCTTCAACACCGACATCGGCGGAATCGTCGCCGCGCTGGCAGAGATCGGGTGCGGCGGCATCGACCATGCTCGGATCATCGGCGCGGGGGCGACGGCGACGTCGGCGCTGGTGGCCCTGAGCGATGCCGGCGTCGATCGGGTCGAGGTGCTCGCACGGCGACCGCAATCCGTTGCGCCGCTGGTCGAGCTCGGTGATCGCGTCGGCGTGCGGGTGCGTCCGGGACCCCTGGACGACCCCGACGGGGACGTGCCGCTGACGGTGGCGACGCTGCCCGGCGACGCCGTCGTCGATGCGGCGTCGGCAGCGCGCCTGGCCGCGACCGGGGGCACGCTCTTCGACGCCGTGTACGGCCACTGGCCGACCGCCCTGGCACGCGCATGGCAGGACGCCGCCCTCCCCGCCCACTCCGGACTCGGGATGCTGCTGCACCAGGCGGTCCGGCAGGTCCGCATCTTCCGGGACGGCGACCCCGAGGCGGTGCTCCCCGACGAACCGATCGTGGTCGCCGCGATGCGGCGCGCGGTCGTGGGAGACTAGTCGCATGCTCCGCGTGCTCACGGCCGGCGAATCGCACGGCCCCGAACTCGTCGCGATGATGGAAGGACTCCCCGCCGGCGTCCCCATCTCCCGTGATGCGATCCAGACCGATCTCGCCCGCCGCAAACTCGGCTACGGACGCGGCTCTCGCATGAAGTTCGAGGCGGACGAGCTGAACATCTCCGCGGGAGTGCGGCACGGGATGAGTCTCGGTTCCCCCATCGCGCTCCGGATCGGCAACACCGAGTGGCCGAAGTGGGTCGAGGTGATGAGCGCCGAACCGGTCGAGCTCACCGAGCGCTCCCGCGGGCGCGGCGCGGCCCTCACGCGCCCTCGCCCGGGGCACGCCGACCTCGTCGGCATGCAGAAGTACGGCTTCGACGAGGCCCGGCCGATCCTGGAGCGGGCGAGCGCCCGCGAGACCGCCGCACGCGTCGCGCTCGGAGCGGTCGCCCGGTCGTTCCTGTCCGAGCTCGGCATCCGGCTCGTCAGCCATACCCTGTCGATCGGCCCGGTCCGCGTGCCCGAGGACGCTCCGGTGCCCAGCCCTGATGACGTCGAGGCCCTCGACGCCGATCCGCTGAGGTGCTTCGACGCCGAGACGAGCCGACGTATGGTCGAGGAAGTCGACGCGGCCAAGAAGGACGGCGACACCCTGGGCGGCATCGTCGAGGTGCTCGCCTACGGGCTTCCCCCGGGGCTCGGCTCCCACGTGCAGTGGGACCGCAAGCTCGATGCGAAGCTGGCCCAGGCCCTGATGAGCATCCAGGCCATCAAGGGCGTCGAGATCGGCGACGGGTTCGAGACCACGCGTCGGCGCGGCTCGCAGGCGCACGACGAGCTGTTCGTCGCCGACGACGGCATCACGCGGTCGAGCGACCGAGCCGGAGGGACCGAGGGCGGCATGTCCACCGGGACCGCCCTGCGGGTGCGGGCCGGCATGAAGCCCATCGCCACGGTTCCGCGCGCGCTGCGCACGGTGGATGTGAGCACGGGCGACACGGCGTCGGCTCACCATCAGCGCTCCGACGTGTGCGCGGTCCCGGCCGCGGGTGTGGTCGCGGAGGCAATGGTGGCGATCGTGCTGGCCGAATCGGTTCTGGAGAAGTTCGGCGGCGACAGCGTGGCCGAGACGCGCCGGAACCTGCAGGCCTTCGTCGCGGCGATCCCCGCGACGCTCCGGACGACCGCGGTCAGCGACGGCGCGCTGCTGGACGTATGACGCGCTGCGCCCTCGTGCTCATCGGTCCGATGGGCGCCGGCAAGACGAGCGTCGGTCGCCGGGTGGCGAAGGCTCTCGGACGACGCTTCTACGACAGCGACATCGCCGTCGTCCGTGAGCACGGGCCCATGGACACGATCTTCGCGGAGCACGGCGAGCCTGCGTTCCGCGCGTGGGAGCGGGAGGCCGTCGCCAGCGGACTCGCGCGCGGCGGCGTCGTCTCGCTCGGCGGCGGCGCGGTGCTGAACACCGACACGCAGCGTGACCTCGCACGTCATCGCGTCGCGCTGCTGACCGTGGAGCCCCGCGTGGTCGCGGCGCGCGTGGCGGGCACCGACCGGCCGCTGCTCGGCGGCGACGACGCGCGGGCGCGCTGGGAGCAGATCTTCCGCGAACGGGAACCGGTCTATCGGCGGCTCGCCGATCGCACCTTCGACACGTCGCACGGGCCGTTGCAGCGTGTCGTGGATGCGATCGTGACGTGGGCGCGCGAGGAGGAGGACGAATGAGCGATGTGACGACGATCTCCGTGTCCGGCGACGCCGGGTACGACGTGACCGTGGGGCGCGGGGTGCTGTCCCGGCTCGGCGAGACCCTGCCCGCCGCTGCGCGCAAGGTGCTGATCGTGCACCCGCCGACGCTCGCCGCGCAGGCGGAGCGGCTCCGCGGGCAGCTCATGGGCGATCGTGAGGTGCTGCTGGCCGAGATCCCCGACGCCGAACAGGGCAAGCGGATCGAGGTGGCGGCGTTCTGCTGGCAGGTGCTCGGGCAGGCGGACTTCACCCGCACCGACGCCGTCGTGGGGTTCGGCGGGGGAGCGGTCACGGATCTCGCGGGTTTCGTCGCGGCCACCTGGCTGCGAGGGGTGCCCGTCGTGCAGGTGCCGACCACCGTGCTCGGCATGGTCGATGCGGCCGTGGGCGGCAAGACGGGCGTCAACACCGCCGAAGGCAAGAATCTCGTCGGCGCCTTCTGGCCACCGCACGCGGTGCTGTGCGATCTCGACCTGCTGGAGTCGCTGTCCGAGCACGAACGGGTCGCAGGGTACGCCGAGGTCGTCAAGGCGGGCTTCATCTGGGCACCGGAGATCCTGGACCTGATCGAGGCAGACCCCCGGGCGGTCGTCGACCCCGGCAGCGCGGCCTTCCGACGCACGATCGAACTGGCGATCGAGATGAAGGCGCGCGTCGTATCGAGCGATCTGCGCGAGGCCGGACTGCGCGAGATCCTCAACTACGGTCACACCCTCGGTCACGCGATCGAGCACGCCGAGCGCTACCGGTGGCGCCACGGCGCCGCGATATCGGTCGGCATGGTGTTCGCCGCCGAGCTGTCCCGTCTGGCCGGGCGGCTCCCGGATGCCGCGGTGCAGCGTCACCGCGACATCCTCGGTTCCCTCGGGCTGCCCATGAGCTATCGCGCCGGCGCCTGGAGTCAGCTGCTGGCGACGATGCAGCGGGACAAGAAGAGCCGCGCCGGGATGCTGCGCTTCATCGTGCTGGATGACATCGCGAAGCCCACGGTCCTGCAGGCACCGGACGAGTCGCTGCTGTTCGCCGCCTACCAGGAGGTCGGCGAATGAGCACGGCCGGTCGCGCCCGCCGCCTTCTGATCGTGAACGGACCGAACCTCAACCTGCTCGGCACCCGCGAACCTGAGATCTACGGGTCCGCGACGCTCGCCGACGCCGAACGGCTCGCCGCCGACGCCGCGGCCGAGTCGGGCTTCGAGGTGCGCGCGGTGCAGAGCAATCACGAGGGCGTGCTGATCGACGCCATCCACGACGCGCGGGAGGACTGCGCCGGAATCGTCATCAACCCCGGCGGACTCACTCACACCTCCGTCGTCCTGCGCGACGCGCTCTCCGGCGTCGCCCTGCCGGTCGCCGAGGTGCACATCTCCGACGTGCGCACCCGCGAGAGCTTCCGCCACCACTCCTATGTCGCCGATGTCGCCGTGGTCCACGTGATCGGCGAGGGCGTGCATGGATACGCAACCGCCGTGCGCCGCCTGATCGCCGTGATCGCCGGCCAGGCGGACGGCTGACCGGCGCCGCGCGCCGCCATCCTCTAGAATCGAACGTCGGACCAGCGCCCCGCGCGCCCCGCGACCTCTCAACGAACGGACTCTCCTCCTCATGGCATCCACCGCAGACATCAAGAACGGCGTCGTGCTCAGCATCGACGGACAGCTCTGGAGCGTGGTGGAGTTCCAGCACGTCAAGCCCGGCAAGGGCGGCGCGTTCGTGCGGACCAAGCTGAAGAACGTCGTCTCGGGAAAGGTCGTGGACCGCACCTACAACGCGGGCGCGAAGATCGATATCCAGAACGTCGATCGCCGGGACTACACGTACCTCTACAACGACGGCGAGAGCTTCGTGTTCATGGACATGGCCGACTACGACCAGATCAACGTGCCCGCCGCGACGGTCGGTGACGCGGCCAACTTCATGCTGGAGAACCAGCAGGTCACCATCGCGCTGCACGACGGCACGCCGCTGTATCTCGACCTGCCCGCCTCGGTCGTGCTCGAGATCACCTACACCGAGCCCGGTCTGCAGGGCGACCGCTCCTCGGCGGGCACGAAGGCCGCCACGGTGGAGACCGGATACGAGATCCAGGTGCCGCTGTTCCTCGAAACGGGCACGAAGGTCAAGGTGGACACCCGCACGGGTGACTACCTGGGCCGCGTGAACTGATCGCGGATGAGCGCACGCACCAAAGCCCGCAAGCGCGCGCTGGACATCCTGTTCCAGAGCGATGTCCGCGGAGACGACCTGCCCGCGATGCTCGCCGTGGAAGCGCGTCGAGCCGCGAACGAGCCCGCTCGGGAGTCGTCGTGGCTGTACGCGCGTGACATCGTCGACGGCATCATCGACAACCGCGACGAGATCGACGAGCAGATCACGACGCACGCGCGCGACTGGTCGCTGGCGCGCATGCCCGCCGTCGACCGCGCCCTTCTGCGCATCGGCGTGTGGGAGATCCTCTACAACGACGAGGTGCCCACGGCCGTGGCGATCGACGAAGCCGTCGAGCTGGCGAAGGAGTACTCCACCGACGATTCCGGGTCCTTCGTCCACGGCATTCTCGCGCGGGTGGCCCGTTCGTCCTGACCGGTGTCCGCGCTTCGGGAGAGGATGATGCGGTGTCCTCCGCCGTCGAACCTTCGCCTGCCGGTGACCAGCCCGGGTCAAACTGGCGCAGGATCGTCGCGCCTGCGGAGGAGATCTCGGACGGGACTCGGCTGGCTCTGTTCGTCGACCTGAAGCTGCGCACCCGGACGGGGCAGTGGGGACCGAGCAGACTCGAGCCGGCCACCGGCGGAGGCCTGCTGCGACGCGCGAACGACGTCGCGGTCGGGCTTCGGCCGGCCGTGCGTGGCGCGGCGGCAGGATCGTGGATCCGCGGCGACGTGAGCTGGGAGTCGCTCCGACGACCGGGGGGACCGTGGTCGGCGGACCAGGCGAGGTGGTTCGCCGAGCTCCACAGCATCGCGCGGGAGGTGCGCACCCTCGCCACCTACTCCGATCTCGGGGAGTGGCTGGTGCTGGACACGATCGAATCCGGCCTGCTGTGGCCGCATCTGGCCTCGGCGGATGACGTCGGCATCCCGCTCGTCGGGACGGCCGCAGATCGTCGGGTGATGCTCGCGCGACAGACGCAGGCCGCTCTGCGCATCGAGCGCGTCGAAGACGGCGGCCTGCGCCTGTGCGCCGACATCTCGATCGACGGGGAGTCCTTCACGGGCGAAGCCCTCCGCCCCGTGGCGGCCTCCGGTCTCTACGGCTACCGCGTGATCGACGGCGCCCCCCTCCTCGTGCTGGCGCCCGCGCACCTCGACGACGTGACAAGGCGTCTCCTCACCGTCGGCGGCTCGGTGCACGTGCCGCCGGCGGATGCGGGCGAGTTCCTCCGCGACCACGCACCGCTCATCGCGCGCCGTCTTCCGGTGCACGCCGGAGCCGGCGTCGAGGTGCCTTCTCCGCGTCCGCCCCATCTTCGCGTTCGTGTCGACGCCCGATCCGTCGATCGGATCGTCGTCGCGTGCGCGTGGATCTACCCGGGGCGGCCGCCGCGGGCCTTCGCGGGCGATCCCGACGACCCGGAGCGCGACGCCAGCTTCGAAGCGGAGGTGCGCGCCGCGCTCGCGACGGCGTGGGGCGCGGTGACCGATGTCGTCCCGGCGGCACATGCCGAGTTCCGCGATGTCGAAGCGGCGGAGTTCACCACGCGGCTGCTGCCG
>NZ_DEPK01000051.1:0-1190 GCF_002358725.1 Microbacterium sp. UBA3394 | reverse complement strand
CGCGAACTCTCGGGCGATCCGCGCATCCGGATCAGCACCGTCGACTCGACCGATCCGGACTGGTTCGACCTGGGCGTCCAGGTCACGATCGACGGACGTCGCATCCCCTTCACACCTCTCTTCACGGCCCTCGCCCTGCGACGTTCCAAGATGATGCTCGCCGACGGCGCATACTTCTCGCTCCGTCATCCCGCGCTGGATCGCCTGCGGGACCTCATCGACGAGGCGGTGGAGATGTCCGAGTGGGAGACGGGGCCGAAGATCTCCCGATATCAACTCGCCCTCTGGAGCGACTTCGAGGATCTCGCCGACGAATCCGAGGCCGCTGTGTCGTGGCGGGCCGCGGCGCACGCCCTGCAGGACGTCGAGCGCGTTCCGGAGACGATCGTTCCGGACAGTGTCCGCGCGACGCTCCGGCCTTATCAGAAGCACGGCGTCTCGTGGCTGTGCTTCCTCGCCGACCATCGCCTCGGCGGGATCCTCGCCGACGACATGGGTCTCGGCAAGACGCTGCAGGTGCTCGCTGCGCTGGCGGCGCGTCGTGATGACGCCGGCGGCCACCCGGCGCTCGTGATCGCCCCGACGAGCGTGATCGGCACCTGGCAGGAGGAATCGGCGGCGTTCGTGCCCGACCTGCGGGTGGCGGTGGTCTCCAGCACCGGCGGTCTCGCCGCGGTGGGCGAGGCGGATGTCGTCGTGACGTCGTACGCCGTGCTTCGTCTCGACGAGACCGCCTTCGCCGAGCGCGAGTGGGGCTGGCTGATCCTCGACGAGGCGCAGTTCGTGAAGAACCCCGCCACACGCATCCACCGCGCGGTCGCTGCACTGCGTGCGGAGGTGCGCTTCGCGCTCAGCGGCACGCCCTTCGAGAACTCGCTCATCGAGCTGCATGCGCTGCTCTCGATCACCTCGCCCGGACTCTTCCCGTCCGCCCGGCGATTCCGCGACGAGTACGTCGGCCCCATCGAGAAGGGCAAGGTGCCCGACAACGTCGAAGGCGGTGCGTACCGCCGAGCGCGGTTGGAGAAGCTGCGCCGACGCGTGCGACCGCTGATGCTCCGTCGCACGAAGGCTCAGGTCGCCGCCGATCTGCCACCGCGGCAGGAGCAGGTGCTCCACGTCGAGCTGTCAGACGCGCATCGCGCGATGTACGACATCGCCCTCCAGCGGGAGCGGCAGAAGATCCTGGG
>NZ_DEPK01000059.1:2229-39522 GCF_002358725.1 Microbacterium sp. UBA3394 | reverse complement strand
GACCTTGACCTGCAAGACGCGTGGTGCCGCTGACGCGAGGTCGGCGACAACGGCGTCATGGTGGTCCGCAGTCCGGGCTCCGGAGCGCGGCGCGAACAACAGGCAGATGCGGCGACGGCAGTCATGACCACCGCTGCCGAGCGACGTCAATTAGCCGGAGTCCTCCGTGAGGACCGAGACGATGTCCGGATACCTGGCGCTCAGGAAGACGACGCGCACGTAAGGTTCCGACTGTTCACCAAACGATTCCAGCGTCAGGATCGACGATTGCGACCGAAGCCAGAATCGAGGAACAAGGGATGTCCGACCCATGGGTTCAGAACACGCAGCAATGGATCAATCTCACCTACCCGGGCATGCTGGGAATCCTGCCGCTTGTCGTTGACGGACAGACCGGATGGAACACGATCTACGCTCTCATCCGAGCCCTCCAGCACGAGCTCGGCATCACCGCGCTCTCGAACAATTTCGGACCGGGCACCCTTGCCGCCCTCACCGCGGTGAGTCCGGTAAACGACAGCACCGTGAACAAGAACATCATCCGCATCGCGCAAGGTGCGATGTATTGCAAGGGCTACAACGGTGGCAACGGCGCACTGGACGGCGTATGGGACGCGGTCCCAGTCGCGGGGATGCAGTCACTGCGAACGAACATGGGTCTATCTGCCGGGGACGGATCGATCGAGCCCAAGGTGTTCAAGGCACTACTGAACATGGATGCCTTCACTCTCGTGTCTGGCGGTACGAGCGCGATTCGTTCAATCCAGCAGTCACTAAACGGCAGATACCTCCATCGACAGGACTTCTACGTCATCCCGACTGATGGCTACTACACACGTGACGTGCAGCGTGCCCTGATGTTCGCAATCCAATACGAAGTTGGAATCGCGGACGGCGTCGCGAACGGTAACTTCGGTCCGGCGACCAAGTCCGGGCTCCAAACGTACGGCGCACTCACGCTCGGCAGCACCGACACCACAAGGTATCTCGTCCACCTATTCCAGGCCGCACTGATATTCAACGGCTACAGCGTCGCCTACGACGGCAACTACGGAAGCGGCACCCGAACGCAAACACTCGCGTTCCAAGAGTTCGTCGCACTCCCGCAGAACGGCAACGCCGACGTCCAGACCTGGGGCTCCCTCCTCGTCTCCACGGGCGACGCAGACCGGCCAGGCGCAGGAGCCGACTGTGTCACGACGCTCACCAGCGCCCGACTCACGACACTTCGTGGCGCCGGGTACGAGTACTTTGGCCGCTACCTCACCAACGCGACAGATGACAACCCCGACAAGTGTTTCAAACCCGGCGAAGCCGCTCGGATCATCGCGGCTGGAGGGAAGATCTTCCCTCTTTTCCAGACCGGCGGCGGATCGCTCGAGCACTTCACCTACCAGCGTGGCAAGGAGGTCGCGGAGGAGGCTGCCAATGCCGCATGGTGGTACCGCATGCCAGCCAATGCCGTCATCTACTTCTCCGTAGACTTCGATGTGCAGGACTGGGAACTCACCGACTTCGTCATCCCGTACTTCCAAGGCGTCAACGAGATGATCGATGAGTTTGGTAGGAACTGGCGAGTCGGGGTCTACGGCCCACGCCACGCGTGCGCCCGTATCTCTGGCGAGGGACTAGCGACGTACAGCTTCGTCTCCGACATGTCCACAGGGTATGCCGGAAATCTCACATATACGCTGCCTGCAAACTGGGCCTTCGATCAAATCCAGACCATCACCGTCGGAAGCGGAAGCGGAGCGGTCGAGATCGACAAGAACATCGTCTCGGGCCGCGACGCAGCTGTCTCAGCTCTCGCAGCTGCGGTCGGCGTCGGTGACGATCCGCAGATACCTTCTTCACAGCTAGACGCGTTCGAGTCGGAGTGGTACGGCGCATGCACCCGCTACCCCGACGAGCTCTTGGGTAGCACCACCCCTCAGCTGGAAGTGATGGCACTCAACCGGTCGAACGTCAAGACGAAGGTGGAGAGCCATGACGCGTTCATCACGAACCTCGCCAGCGAGTACAACATCTACAAGGCGCTGATCATGACCCCGCTGATCTGGGAGTCGATGGTTATCAACATAGGTGACGATGTCCAGGACGGCCGGGTGATCGCGTACTACGCAGCGGTGCTCGCGGGTCAAGCCCCACCAGCCCTGTCCGTCGACGACAGTTCTACGGGACCCTGTCAGATCTTCGCGCGAACCGGCATTGACGCTCGAAACTGGGCGCGGAGCAGAGGTTTCATCACGGATGGTCCGTACAGCGCGAGCGTCCCGCAGGACATGTTCGACGTGTGGGAAGGTCTGCACAACGACGAGGAGTTCAACATCGAGACCGCGATGTTCGAGATGATGCGTCAAGCCGAGGTCCGCTCGAGCATGGCTCCGTCCAGCCTCCGCGATCTCACTCCGAGCCAGGTTCTCCAGATGTGCTGGGGGTACAACGGGGACGTCTACTATGGCCGCCATCGCGCCCAGCTCTACTACACGATCATGCGGTGGGAGGATTCATTCCGTTGAACGTCGCCCATCGCACCCTGACCCCGGTCCAAACATGCTGAATACGGACCGCACCTCACACACGTATCATCGGCACATGACCACCGCTGCCAGTCTCGACCGCGTGGGGGAGCCTGTGCTCTCCGGGTGGAAGACGACCGGCCACGCGATTGGCTTCTGGCTTCTCGCAGCGATGGGCATCGTCGTGACGACCGGGGCCTGGTTCTGGCTCGCGATCGTCGGTTTAGAGGAGACCACCGAACAGCCCAAGGCCCTCGCCTCGGGGACAACTATGACGGGCACCGCACTCTTCTTTGGTGTCGTACCGCTGGTTGCGGTGCACCTCGTAGGATTCGCAATCCTCATGTCGTACGGAGCATCGAGGCGACACAACCGGCAATCCGGGCTCTGGCTGGGCGCTGGGGCGACGATTGCCGCGTCGTCAATCGGGCTCACGGTGCTCTTGCTCTTCCTCTACGCCTAGCCTGCATCGATGAGACACGAGGGTTCGGCGGAGTTGCGCCTAGGCCGTGTTGATCAAGAGCTTTCGCTCCCCGCTGGGACAGTCTTGAACGGTGACGCGACAGGAGATCTCTGACGAGGTGTGGTCCGTGATGGAGCCGTTGATGCCGACGGTGTCGGGTCGGTCGAGGCCGTGGACCGATCATCGGCTGGCTATCGAGGGGATGGCGTGGAAGTATCGCACGGGTGCGCCGTGGCGTGACGTGCCGGAGCGGTTCGGGAAGTGGAACTCGATCTACAAGCGGTTCAGCCGGTGGGCCGAGGACGGCACTTGGGAGAAGCTGCTCGCTGAGGTGCAGAAGCAGGCCGACGCCGCAGGGAAGATCGATTGGGTCGTCTCGATCGACTCGACGATCGCGCGTGTTCATCAGCACGGCGCGACCCTGAATCGGGACACAGGGGGCTCTTCCGAATCACAAGAATCCGTGGTTCGAGCCGCCTGATCACGGGATCGGTCGCTCCCGTGGCGGGCTCACGACCAAGCTGCACTTGGTCTGCGACGGTCGCGGCCGGCCGCTGGGGATGATGATCACCGGCGGGAACATCAACGACACCACGATGATGACCGCCGTCCTTGAGGACATCCGCGTCCCCCGCGATGGGAAGGGCCGCCCCCGCACCCGTCCCGATCGGGTGCTCGCCGACAAGGGCTACCCGTCGAAGGCAAACCGTGCCTGGCTCCGTGACCGCGGGATCGCGGCGACGATCCCGGAGCGTGACGACCAGATCGCGCACCGGCGGAAGAAGCCTGGCCGACCAATCGACTTCGGCGACCAGCAGCAGGAACGCTACAAGGGTCGCAACATCGTCGAACGCTGCTTCAACAAGCTCAAGCAGTGGCGCGGCATCGCGATGCGCTCTGACAAGACCGCCCGCAGCTACCGCGCCGCCGTCAGCCTCGCCGCCACGCTGATCTGGATCAAATCAGACTTGATCAACACGGCCTAGCACTCAACGACAAGATGCCCGCTGGACGGAGAGCCCTCCAGCTCCCTCCTCACCCTGCTCACTCATGTTTTCCCCGGAGAACTGCGCTGATGACGACGAGGCCCCGGGCATGGTCGTCCGCTCGAACCACTTCGTCCGAGTCCCCAAACGAGATGAGTCGCTCCAATGACCTGAACGATTCGTCAAATGAGGGGGGGTCGCCAGGAACAGCGGGCGTTATCGCAAGCGGCGTTCTCGCTTGTCTTGCGGGCCTCGCCGGGATTCTCTCACTCGGCATGACGGGGCTCGCGTGGTACAACGGAGAGCTGCGTGAGACAACAAGCTACGACTCGACCGAGGCAGGTATCGGCTACGGCATCGCGTGCTTCCTCTGGGTGGTGGCGGCTGCGCTGATCATCGTTGCGTTCGTGCTGGCACTAATACAGGCGCGGCGACAGCCGGAGCGTCGGAAGTTCTTTCTCGCTCTTGCCGGCCTTGTGCCCGCGGGGTGCGCGGTCGTCGTGGCCATCGGATGGTTCTTGCTGCTCGCGCCAGGAGGCGCGACCTTCGCGCCGTAAGGCACCTGCCGCGCCCCCTCCCCCAATGAGGCGTACACCACCTGCTGGTTGCCTGCAGACGTGTCGCTGAGGGTTCGTCAGCTCACGCAGGTCAGTTTCGTGATGCTGGTGGAAGCGTAGGCGAGGGAGCCACCGGCGCTGACCGTGGCGAGGACGGTGCCGCTGGAGTTCTTGCCCTGCACGTAGCCGCTGCTGCGTGCGTTCGCGAGCGATCGGACGACGCTGAGAGCGCCCGTTGACTGTGTCGTGTTGCAGGCGGAGAAGCTGAGCTTGCTTCCCGAGAGATTGTACCCGGAGTAGGCGCAGTAGTAGCCGGTTGCGCAGGACCCGACCGCCATCGTGGTGATCAGACCCTCGTCGGCCGCAAGAGTGAGTATCACCGCCCCGTCCTCCCAGGTGACCTCGTTGGGTGCTGTCTGGGATCCACCGGGGAACTCCGCGAGCACGGCGTCAACGCGGGCTTGGAGCTCGCTGGTATCGTCCGCGTACGCCGCGACACCAGGCGTGAACAGAGCCAGGGCAAGAGCACCTACAGCGGCAAGAACGGCGAGTCGACGAGAACGGGTACCGGTCATTTCATCTCCATATCGTGTAGTCAGTCACGGCGCCGGCGGGAATCCCGAAGTCCGGGAGTCCGTCGATCGTGTTGGTCTCTGCCGCGAGGATTCGCCAGGAGGCAGGGTCAATGATGAGTCGGGTGCGGTAGTCGGGCTGAAGGTCGGTGGGCTCGGTGTTCAGCACTACCCCGGACCGACCGGCCCGGTCGGTCGTCTCCCCCGCCACTGTGACACCGGCCGCGTCGAGGACAACTGTGATCGCGGCGCGCTGTGCCGCTTCGCTGAGCGTCCACACTTGCATCAGGGAGGTGACCGCGAGGACGTAGTCGCCCGCCGACGGCGCGTCAGCGTCAGTCCCGCCTTGTTCCCTCAGGAAGGCTTGGAGGTAGGCGCGCATGCCGTCGACGTCATCAGGTGGCGCGGTGGGGAACGGCGTGACGAGCTCGCCAGGCGCCCAACTGTCCTCGTAGAGGATCGTGCCTGTCGCCTCCGCGGACGCTGGTACCGGTTCAATCGGGGAGCCGTCGGCGGACATGGGGACTCCGGCGATGACCCGACTCGTGCCAGAGAGATCGTCGTTCCACTCGATCTGCGTCCGCTGCGGCTGTATGAATGTCGCGGTGGGGCTGTCCAGGTCGAGCTGCACGAACCAGCCTTCCCACTCCGCACCGCGGCGGGACTCGGCAACCTCAGGAGCTGGGACACCGGTCATCGATTCCTCCAGCAGTGTCTCCACAGTCCAGGAAGTCGGTTCGAGCGGCAACCGGTCCGGCGTGATCGCGACGGCGGGCACCGGCCGCAAGATCACGAGCGCGATCACGGCGACGACGGTCACGGCTGCCGCGAAGCCTGATCCGGCGAGCACCAGTGGCCGCCATACACGACGCGGCGAGACTGACCGCGCTGATCGATCCCATTGAGGCGTGCGGCGTCCGGTGAGCAAGTCATCCAACGTTTTCACCGCGTGCTCGGGCAGGGGCTGTCCCTCATGAGGATTGGCCTTGCGAAGGCGCCGACTCAGATCATCCATCCAAATCACCACCCTCAACCAACCTCGGCGAGATGCTCATGTGGGACTCCTCCATGAGCATCGAACGGATCTTTGCCCGGGCGCGAGTGAGTCGCACCCATACTGCCCCCGTGGAGCAATCCAGGAACGTCGCCGCCTCAGATGCTGACAGGCCGTCCCAGTAGGTGAGTTGCAGCACCAGCGCGTCAGCAGGGCGCAGCCGGGCCATCGCCGCTCTCACCTCCAAGTCGTCCTCGTTCTCGTTCCGCGCCGCTGCGGTGAGTTCTTCGATCACAATCCGCTGCATGCGAGCCTGGGCACGGTCGCGTCGCTGGTACTCGTTTCCGATCAGGTTGCGAGCCGCGCGAATTAGCCATCCGACCGTAATGGTCACTCCATTTTTTTGTTTCTCCAGGGCCCGGGCGTAGGTCTCCGCAGTAAGGTCTTCAGCAAGCGCATGGTCGTTCACGCGCTGGTAGATGTAACGCAGGATCGTCCGGTAGCTACGTTTGTAGAGAGTCGTGAAGTCCTCCGGGTCCGGCTCCACGTCTACTCCCCCGCGTTCATGACCAATCACACTCACATGACTTGTTTGGCGAGAACGTCGAATCCTTACACCGGCTCTCGAAGACCCCGAATGCGACCGCGGCCCACCCCCAGCAGTCGTCCGCCGCGCCGCACGTAAGGATTCCCTGCTCCCGCAAACACTACTCAGCACACGCGTCAGATCGGGGCCCGCGAGCACGGCGATACTGCTGCCGATGATCGTGCCGAACCCTGTGCAATGGCGGAGCGAACCAGGGCAGAGAGGGAGACCCATGAGGACTATGAGACAAGCCCGACTGGTGAAGACGACGATCGGACTGCTCGCACTCGCGGGTACTCTTCTGGGCGGCGCGCCGGCTTTTGCGAACGGTGACACCGGTACCGGAACCGACAACAACCAGGACGACTCCGGCACGGTCTTCATCGATGGCCGTACATTCGGGCCGGAGGACGGCGTCGAGGTCACCGAGGAGTGGGTCGTGCTCCCCGAGCCGGGCTCCGGTGGGACTGTCGGTGTCGAATGGCCATCGACGCCACCACCGGGAATGGTTACGCCGATGGTGTACTGGGGCTCGAGCTATGCGTATTCGACCGAGACCGCGTGGGTGTGGTACGAGGGACACGCGAAGGCTGCTGCGAATGTCTATAGCGGTCAGCGAATCATCCAGGTATGCATCCAATTCCAGCGCTCCGGCGTCGGAATCGCTGACAAGAGGTGTTCCTCTGCGAGCAGCAACGGCTCCTACTGGTCATCGGGGCCTGACGTCGTTTCGTATGCCACGGACTCACTCGGATTCGATGACCCGCAGACGATCATGTACATCTGGACGACGCGCATCAACCCGCAGATCCTGTGAGAATCACGCAGGTCTGGTCGTCTTGCGGCGCGCGGGTCGGGTCTCTCCATTGGTGTGAGACGCCGCCCCGTGCCCACGCGCCTGACTATTCGCTGAGAACCCCGGGCGAGGCTGTCCCGTCGTCGTCGGCACGATACGTCAGTATGTCTGCGGGTTGGCATGCGAGCACCTCGCAAATCGCGGCGAGCGTGGTGAAGCGCACCGCCTTGGCGCGGCCGTTCTTGAGGACGAACACGTTGGCGGGTGTGATGCCGATCGCCGCGGCGAGCTCGGCGACCGTGAGCTCGGACCTCCTGAGCTGCTCATCGAGATGAACGTCGATCGGCACTAGATCACTTCCTCCAACTCGTCGTGGAAACGGGTCGACCGTCGCAACAGCCCGAGCATCGTCCACACGACCAGCGCGAACGTCAAGCACAGCAAGAACAGTCCGATCAAGCCATACATCGCCAGCGGCGGTGTGTACTCCCTCACGCTGAGTGCGACAAAGGCTGCGACCAGCAGCACGAGCGCGATGACAGCGACCACGATCAACGCACGAACCCACGGCACGGCGGCCGACGAGAAGATCCGCTCCCGCGCGACCAGAGATACCAAACGCCAGACGACTACCAGAATCGCCTGCCCGCAGCCGATGAACAGGATCGACCACACCAGCGCCGGAACGAACAGATCCCACGCTTCGGGGAAGACGTGAACGACATCAAGCCCTAGGCGCGGCACGAAATACCCCTCGACCAGCAACGAGAAGAGAAACAGCAGGACCAGCAAGACCCGCACGGCCCAGCGAAAAGCGATCGGCATGTTGCCCTCCAACTATCGCAAAACGATATATCGAATAACGATAGTAGATCACATGTCGAGGGCCGCGCGACCGGATTCAGACCAGAAGTAAGGATTCCCCGACTTCGCAAACACTACTGAGCAACGCGCTGCACCTCAGCGCGACAGCGACCAGCGCGACTATTGGTCACCGCCCCGCAGTCCAGGCCGCGACGGGGCGAACCGGAAAGAAAGGGAGAGCTATGACGACCACGAGACATACCCGACTGGCGGGAGCGACGATCGGATTGCTCGCGCTCGTTGGTGCCGTCTTCGGTAGCGCGCCGGCATACGCAGACGACGAAGGGGACACGCCTGCAGAGTTCTCCGAACTCAGCAGCGACGAGATCGCCCTGCTCGAATCCGATGACCCGGTGACGATCACCATCGATCCGGCGACCGGCGCCTTCGAGAGTGTCGAATTAACGCCGGTGCTGATTCAACCGAACAGCGTCTACAGCATCTGCAACACGGGGCACGCATGCTGGCACGGCTGGCTGTCACCCCACATCTGGTACGGGTTCGATGGGAGCGGCGCGACCGGAACGTGGCCGAACCGCGGAAGCTTCTACACCAGTGGCTACTACGCGAGGCCGTGCTGGCTGTACTCCGGCTCCACCGTCTGCGCTGAGGCGTACAGCCCGAAGTACTCCACCATCACGTGGGGGCAAGAACTCACAGGCAAGAGGGTGTACCTCACCACGTAACGCCCGTCTCAGCCGGACTCGAACGCAATCCAGGCGCTGCCACTACGCATCAAGCTCGCGACCTCTAGGACACCGATACCCCGCACTCAGAACCGGTCAACGCTCCTGAGTGCGGGGTATCAGCGTTCCCTAGCGCTGCGGTGGGATGACGAAACCTTCGGGTAGCGCATTGTCGTGAACGACGCCGTTCTGGTCCCCGACGCTGAGGATCGTGTGCGCGTCGAGATTGAGTACGTCTCCGGCGTAGAGCGCATCGCCGTCACGGCGGACGTAGTTGACCCAGTGGAGCCACTGTTCGCCGACGCAGAACCGGGCGCCGATCGTCGAGATGACGTCGTTGGGTGCGACCCTGTAGGCAACCGGGACACCTTGATCGTCCAAGATCGCTTCGCCTGCCGCGTGGGGCATCGGGCCTCGGTCCACGGGGACCGCCAGGGACGCCCCACCGAGTTGTTCGACCTCGGTCTGGTCCGCAAGGGGGTATGCGGGAACAGCTCCTTCGCACGGGCCGGGATCAGCCACCGACCCAGGATCCATCGTGGGCACGGTCGTGGGAGACGGCGCTGAGGTGGCCGACGGGCTCGGCCCCGCGGTCAGAAGCTCCGATGCTGGCGGGGATGCCGTGCACGCCACCGAAAGCGAAGCGATCCCCGCGACGCACGCAATGACTGCCAGTCCTCTCCTCCTCATCCAAGGGAGTCTAGATCGCCTCGCCGGATGATGTCCGCTACGGATATTGCACCGGTGGACGAGCAGAGCACCGAGCACAGGCAGCTACGGGGCGTGCCCCTGCATCGCGTTTGGCGCGGCGGAACAGCGAGCGGTCAGTTACCCCCGCGACCGGGATGCGTCTCGGCAGCGGAGGGATCACACCGTCGGCGGTCAACACGGGGACGACGCTACGGCGCAGCGAGCTTCGCAGACCGGTCAACGCCCGATTCCGTAGGGCGAGTCGGGAGTCAGAGCGTGAGAGCCATCGTTCGGACGTCTGGCCGGTCGCTCATCGGCAACTGCTGGAAGCCGGCCCGTTCGTATGTTGCGATAGCCGGCGCATTGTCCGCAACGACATTCAGCGTCAGAGCTCGTGCGCCAAGCGCCCGAGCCTCCTCGATCGCCAGGCGGACAAGCGCGCTACCGTAGCCGCGACCCCGCCTGGACGGATCGACGATCACCCTGCCGATTCGGGCCGTGCCCTCGTCCAGAGCAAGGTCAAAGTGTCCGATCACGTCCGCCCTGTCGTCGATCATCACCCACGCACTGACGGCATCCGTAGCGGTCATGGCCGCCAGCTGATCAATCGTCAATGGCCACACCAGCCTGGGCCCGGTGAACATGTTCAGCGCATCCGCATCTGCGATCCACCCGACGACCGTCGATATGTCAGCGTCGACCCGTTGCCGGATTCTCAGCATGACGCGCTCACTCCGAGACCTCGATCACGATCCGGCCGCTACCGTCGATGACGCCGGGCCCCTTACCAGGTGTCGGAGCCGGGGCCGGGATCTGCTGCTCGGCCTCCCAGGTGACTCGAGCGTTGTGAGCAGAAGGGTGAAAGAGCTCATCGAAGCCGAGGAGACCAGCGGATGAAGGAGCCGTCGTGTCACCCGCACGGTGCCGTCGGCGAGCAGCGATCCCCACCGCTCCGAAGACGATCGGGACGAGCAGCACGACAACAATCGCGCCCCAGCCCCAGATGTCGTCCATACGCCCCAGGGTACGAGCACGGTCTCGGCCTCAACTCCACCGCACGGCGGAGATCTCCTTACAAGACGCGCGGCAGCGCTGACACCACACATGACCGCGGACACTCAGGGCGGCCGTCGGACTCCCTGTAAGGTATCCGCTTCCCACCAAACGTATCCCTCGAACGATCATCTCGTGAGCAGTTGAACGGTCATCTCGTGAGCAGTTGGAGGTCAAGATGGAAGCGGTCACTGAGTCAGCGAGCGATCTGATCCCCTCGTCTCGTTCGAGGTCGCGCTTGCGCGTCTCGATCCTCGCGTGCGCAGCAGTCGCACTGTCGATTCTGGTCCCCCTTCGCGCGGACGCTCAAACGCCTGGGGAGGCGGAGGCGATCTGCCCGAACGGCTCGACCTGTCTGTGGCGGGACGCGAACTGGGAGACGCTGGGGTACGCCGGCCGGTATCGGAACTACTTCTACTACATTCCGGACTTTTCCGCGTACACCTATCCGAGCACGATCACGTCGCTTGCCAACACCGTGTCGTCTGCGTACAACGACGGCAACTATGAGTGGACCTACTTCTTCACGGGAACGTACCGGACCGGAGATTGGGCAAGAGCGTATATCGATGTCGCGGTCAACTTCGGCTGGCCCTACAACGACAACCTCGAATCCGGCTACTACGAGAGCTGCCTCGACGGTGTCTGCTGACGCACGGTGAAAGACGGGACAAGGACGATGAGAACTTCAAGAACCCAAGCCACAGTCGCGGGCTCCATTGCCGGGCTGCTACTGATCTCCGCTGTCGTGGCGTCTGCCGCTGCGACAGCCGCTGCGGCGACCACGACAACTTCGGGCGACGTTGCGACGGTGGAGATCGATGTCGAGCAGGACCAGTCCCGGTGGGCTCTACCATTGGACAGCTACTTGATCGCGGATCCCCACGCAGTTGCCTATGGCGAGCAACTCGCGGTACAGCCATGCCTGGAAGAGGCCGGATACGCCTGGCCCGTCCCGTGGCAGGACCTCACCGAGGAACGATTCGAGTGGATGAATGATGCAGGTCGCACTCTGTTCAACGCCGAGCTTGCTGCGCGATCGGGATACCACCGACCGATCACCACGTCACCGAGCATCCAGGCCTGGGACGAGTTCGGCGTGTACGTGAACAGCTTCAATGCCGACGACGCGTTCAACGCCGTGTTCGACACGTGCCTCGATGCAGTCCGAGCGGAGAACCCCATGCCGAACATGGACGACCAGATGTACGTGTATGGATTGATCGCCGAATCCAAGCAGATCGCGCTCTCGAGTCCCGCCCTGTCAGACGCTGCCAAAAGGTGGAACTCCTGCCTCCAGGAAGCGGGGATCGATGCCCCTGCGACACCCGAGATGATGCCGACAGACCAGATGAAAGCGACCTTCGGTCTCGACGGGAGCGAAGCTCAACGTGCGGCGGGAGCGACACCGGACGAGATCAAGCTCGCGACCCAGGACGCGGAGTGCGCGGCGTCCAGCCGGTACGACGAGATCTTCTACAAGACCCAATGGGACAGCCAAGTAGTGCTCATCGACAACAACGCCCCCAAGCTGTCGCAGATCAAGGCCGATGTCGATCGATACGCACGCGGCATCCAGACGTTCATCGACGCGTACGCACCGTCAGGGCCTCAGGGCTAACCCACCACGTCCAGGACGAAAGACCATGAGGGAGTACGCAATGAGCACAGTTCATTTCCGAGTTGACCGCACCCGCTCGCACAATACTCGGCATCGAATATTCGCGATCCTGGCGGGAGTCCTCCTCGCGATCACCGCCACGCTAGGTCCGGCTGCGGCAGCCTCAGCGTCGGACTGGGGAGGGTACGCCGACCCGGCAAGCTGCAGCGGAAACGACCTGGTCAAAGAGGTCAATGTCTACAGCAACTCTGGCGTATACGTCGGACTGCTTCAAATCAAGTACTCAAACGGCTGCCCGGGAAACTACGCGCGATTCCAGAGCGCAGTCGGTTCAGCTCAAACAGTCGCGCTGAGCATCCACTCACAGGTCGGATGGCAGAACTCGGCCGGTGCAGACGAGACAAACGCCTCGGTCGTGTGGACGCGGGTCATTCAGCTCAACGACCCCAGCGACACAGTGTGCGCGTACCTGGACCTTACCTACTACGGGTACGGGACAGCGTCAGGGTGGACCTGCGCGTGACTCCACATCGTTCCCGACAGCGATGAAGAGACCCCGAAGCTGTGCGGCTTCGGGGTCTCTTCATCCGAACTCTGTAGATCGGCGCGCAGTGGGGTGACTAGATACCGCACGCGCATCCCGCGATCAGCGCGAACGCTCCCCCACGGGCGGTACAACCAGATCACGCACCGACGCAAGAAGCCAGGACACTCGATCGGCTTCGGCGACCAGCAGACGGAGCGCGACAAGGGCCCGCAACTTCGCCGAACGCTGCTTCAACTGGCTCAAGCAGTGGCGGGGCATCGCGATGTGCTCTGACAAGCTCGCCCGCAACTACCGTGTCGCGACCGGCCTCACCGCCACGTCGCGACCAGAGCCGCGGCGACGCATAGCGACACACGTCGCCGCTGTCGTAACACCGCTTGACGGCACTGAAGGGACGACCTCTCGGCACCTGGAAGACCCCCGGGGATTGGCGCGCTCTGCGGGAACTCCCTGGCGTACCTGCTCATCGATACCTCGCCTGGCTCGGGCGAGGTACGCGAAAGGAGCAGCCATGGCCTCGGAGCAAGACAGATCGACCCAAGAGGTGAAACTTGATGAGATCCACGCGCGCCTCGCGACAGCTGTTGAGCAGCTGGTCTCCGGGGATGACTGGCGGCAAGCGATGGGGTTCGCCGCTCGCTTTCGATCGAGGTCGTTCAGGAACACGCTGCTGATCTGGGCTCAGCACCGTGGCACCTTCGAGAGTGGGCTCGTGACCGAGCCCGAGCCGACGTATGTCGCCGGGTACAGGCAGTGGCAGTCGCTTGGCCGTCAGGTGTCGAAGGGACAGCCGGGCTACATGATCTTCGCGCCGGTGACGGGTCAGTTCGCGTCCTTGACGCCGCACGATCCAGAGTCCTGGCGGCGACTCAGCAGGTTCGAGAAGCCCCGCCCCGGCGAGGCGGTCCGCTCGCGGATGGTCGCCGCGCGAACGGCCCATGTATGGGATGTCTCGCAGACCTCGGGCGATCCGATTCCCGAGCGGCCCGTGCCGCGGCTGCTGGAAGGCGACGCGCCGACGGGGCTATGGGCGGGACTGGCGGCGCTGGTTGAGGCGGATGGGTACCGGGTGCTGAGGGTCGAGCACGAGGGAATGATCGGCGGCGCGAACGGCCTGACCGACTACGGGGCACGTACTGTCGCTGTGCGGTCGAACATGGCTGCGGCCGCGCAGGTGAAGACGCTCGCGCACGAACTCGCCCATGTCCGCCTCCACGGCCCCGGCAACCCGGATTGGGCGGGGCACCGTGGGATCGGCGAGGTCGAGGCGGAGTCGGTCGCGTTGATGATCGGCGCCGCGCATGGCATCGACACCGGTTCATACACGATTCCTTACGTCGCAGGATGGGCGGGGACGGTCGCGGACAAGAACCCCGCCGAGGTGGTGCACGCCACCGGCGAACGGGTGCGGAAGACAGCGGGTGTGGTTCTCGACGCACTCAACACGGTTCAGCTCGGCGACGGGCTCCCGCCTGGTCTGACCCGCGTGAAGACACGACCTCATGCCGAGCGGATACCGTCGGCACCGTTCGGGCAACGCCGTTCAGAGGTGGGTGGCGCGGCGAGGAGTCTGTGATGGACCCCGCGCGTCTGTTCGCCGCTGTTGCGGGGATGCCGCTGCCGGACGCCGCAGCGCGGATCGCTACGGGCGGGGTGCCGGTGTTCCCATGCGTACCGGGTGGCAAGCGCCCGCTGGTCGAACACGGTTTCCATGAGGCGACTGCGGCGGCGCGGCAGGTCGCCTCATGGTGGCGGCGGTGGCCTGCCGCAAACATCGGTGTGCCAACCGGCGCGGCGTCGGGCGTGGAGGTGGTGGACGTGGACCGGAGGACCACCTCGTCAGGATTTGCCGCCTTCGACCGCGCCCAGAAGGCGGGGCTCGCGGGCGGATGGTCGGCGCTGGTACGCACGCCGTCAGGCGGGATGCACGCCTACTACCCGGACGAGCCGGGACGGCCTCAGCGGTCGTGGCAGGTGGCCCGCGCGCATCTGGACTTCCGTGGGACTGGCGGTTACGTCATCGTGCCTCCCTCGACGATCCCGGTGGCGGAGCATCTCCTGGGCACGTACGAGCTGATCAGCGGACCACAGTCCACCCCCGGGCCGATAGACGCGTTGGCGTTGCGAGATTTCCTCACCCCACGCCCCGAACACCCGTTCCGGCCGGATGGTGGGTCACGGGCCCAGGATGCGCGCCGGCTAACCGTGTGGGTCGCTGCGCTCCGGGAGGGCGAACGTAACCGTGGGCTGTTCTGGGCCGCGTGCCGTCTCGCAGAGACCGGCGCCCCACTTGTGTCGGCGCTGGACATGCTGGGGCCAGCGGCGGAGCACGCCGGGTTGCCACCCAGCGAGGTGTTCACCACGATCCGTTCCGCCTACCGCACCGTCGGCGCCACCTCCCCTCGGACTGGCATCGCCGTCGCACCGCGCAACGATGCGCAGCGCAGAGCGGCACCGGTCAGAGGCGGGGTGCTCTCATGATCGACGAGACACGGTCATGGGGTCAGCGGGGGGCGGTGGTTGTCGCGGTCGCGGGGACGGTGCTGATCGCCGCGGGCGCGTTCTGGCTCTCGTTCACCGCTCTGGCCGATCTCGCCCGTCGTTCTGGGGTCGCTGCAGGGCAGGCGTGGGCGTGGCCGATGATCGTTGACGGGCTGATCGTCGTGGCCACCGTCGCAGTCGTGGCCCTCGCGGGCCGACGCACGGCCTGGTATCCGTGGTCGCTGCTGGCTGGTGGTGCGCTGATCTCAGTCGCCGCGAACGCCCTGCACGCGATCGTCGCCGCCGACGCGGATGTGCCCGCCGTGCTGGCTGCGTCCGTCGCCGCCGTGCCGCCGCTGGTGCTGCTGGCGTCCACGCACCTGACGGTCGTGCTGGTCCGCTCCCGACCTGCCGATTCCGCCTCGGAGCCCGAGGCGGTGGCGGACGTCCCGGACCGGGGCGCCTCGGAGCCGGTGGGGCGGCGGCGGACGGCGGCGCGACTGCGAGAGGAGGGCTGGTCGAACAAGGCGATCGCCCGTCATCTGAAGGTCGCACCGTCGACGGTCGGCCGCTGGTTCGCAGCGACGCCGACCGTACCTGATGTGCAGGAGAACCCGAAGGACCTGACCCCATGAGCAAGCACACCGTCACCCCATCGTCCGCGCCCCGCACCTCCGCCATCTACCTGCCGCGTAGCGAAGCTGCAGAAGCCTCCGAGGTGTCGGAGCTTGCCCGGCACAGGGACCCGTCTCTGACCGGCGTCGCACGGACGGCGGCGCGGCGCCCTTCTGGGGTGGACTGGGTACGTCCGAGCGAGCTGCTGACATCACGGTCGGGGCGGATCGCGGGGCTCGGGCTGGACTTTCAGGCGGAGCTTGCCCGCCGCGCCCGGCGGCTGCCGGTGGGGGCGACCCTAGCGACCGGGCGTGGTGTGCGCCAGGCCGCCGCGGGCTTCAGCGACCGGGCGCGCCGGTTGCCGCCGGTGTCGGCGTTCGGTCGAGGAGCCGGAGCGCGGTTCTCGTGGACGTCTCGTTCCGGGATCGGGTTGGGGTGACTCATGTACGCCCCCGACAGGAGAACGCGGACCGGGCCTGCCTGCGGCCGTGTGCGCACCTCCTGTTCAGGAGGTGCCGGAATGCGACCAACAACAGCCCGTACGGCGCGGGATCGTTTCGAAGACTCTGAGGCGCTGCGTGCCCTGCTGAACCGCCTGCACGACGCGGGCCGCGACGCGTGGCGCACCGACCCGGAAGCTGCCGCGCTGATGCGGCACGCGGCGCAGAGATACGGGGCGTTGGCGAAGAAGCACGGTTTGGACCCGTGGGAGGCGGCGTCGGCAGCGTTCGAGGCAATGCGCGGCGCTGCCACGCGACGGGCGGATGATCCGTGGGCGGTGGTGACGCGGGCGGTGAAGGTGACCTGCGTCGGTGAGGAGCGCGGCAACGGGCTGCTCTGCTCCGTCCAGCGGGCCCGTCGACCCCGCTATTCGGTGTTCCACGATGCGGAGCGGTTCAGCGACCGGGAGAACCCGCTGTCCGACTACCACCCTGCGTTCCACGTCGACCCGTTCACCGACACCGACGAGGAACCACCGGATGAAGCCGTAACGGTGGTAGATGTGGGCTCGGCGGTGGAGGACACGATCGCGTTGCTCTGCCTGCTCGGCTGGCGGCCGGACACGGCACGCGCCGCGGTGGAGTACATCACAGCCCGGCTCGCGCAGGCACCTTCTCGCTCCTCGGCGTTCGAGGCGCTGCGGCGGGACCGCCAGGCCCGCGCCCTCCTCGACCTCCCCGCCACGTCCTGGACCGGTCTGCTGCGGGTCGTACTCGGTGTGCCCGACTCTGCCCTCGCGCACACGAACGCGGGCCGTGGGGTGCTGCTGCGACTGCTGATCGGCGAACCGCTGCGGGCCCTGCTCCTGGACGACGACCTCGTGCTGGCTACGGGTCTCGCAGCCCCAGGGATCGATCCGGGACCGGAGGAGCCATGAGCACACCTGCCGGACATATCGAGCTGGAACGCACCGTCGAGTCGATCGTCGTCGGGGCTCGGCACCGCCACGAACTCGGGGACCTCGCCCCACTGGTCGAGTCGATCCGCCGGGGCGGCCTCCTGCAGCCCATCACGATCACCCTTGAAGGGCATCTGATCTGCGGCGCTCGACGGTTGGCTGCGATCAAGCAGCTCGCCTGGAAGACCGTGAACGTGTGGGTGCGGTCCGGGGTCTCGGACCGCCTCGGGCAGTTGCTGGCGGAGCAGGACGACAACCTCCTCCACAAACCCCTCACCCAGCTGGAGGCCGCCGGCCTCTACCGGGAGCTCAAAGCCCTGCTGGCCGAGGATGCCGCTCGTCGCCAGGAAGCCACCCGGTTCCGGCCCGCCGACGACGCGGGAGAAGACGGTCCCGGCAAATTGCCGGGACCGTGGGACACGCCCTCCGGTGAGGCGCGCGTGCAGGCGGCGAAGATGGTGACCGGGCGGGATTCTCACAAGTCGCTGGAACGCATCGGCCGGATCGAAGACCTCGCCGCCGACGAGTCCCAGCCCGACGCGGTGCGCCGTCAGGCCGCCGAGGAGATCGCACGCCTTCGCGCAGGCGGGAGCGTCCATCCTTCGCATCTGCGGGTGAACGCGGAACTATCCCTCGCCGAACTCGACCACCTCGCCACCGACCAAACCCAGCCCGCCGAGCTACGCGAACGCGCTCGGGCCGAGGCTGCGGCCGTACGGGACTCCGAGCGCGCAGCGAAGGCCGCGGAGCTGGACGCGCTGGCAAAGGCGGCGCTCGCCCGCGTGAAGGCCGCGAAAGCCACCGGCCGCAAGGGCCGTCGGCCGGTGCTGACGGCGGTGGAGACGGGTGAACCGGTGCCTTTCCCGCTGAGCGTGTTCACGGCGACCTGGGACGACATGGTCTCCTGGTGGACCCACTACGACCCTGCCCTGGTCGGCCCGGCGCTCACCGATGAGCAATGGGACCGGTTCGAGCAGACCCTCTCCGGCACCATCGCGTTCGCCGACGCCGCACGCACGGCCCGGCAGGCCCGGGGCGAACAGAGCGCCTGAACCAGTGGCTGTGCAGGTGCACCTACCCAGCGACACGACCCCCTGTCGCTCGCCTGGAAGGGAGATTCGCGCATGGACCCTGCTGCCGATCGTCGCCGCCGCCGTCTGCTGATCGCCGCAACCGCCGGAGGCCTTGCCCTGCTGATCCTCGTCGGCGTCGGAGTCTACGGACTCCTCCGCGGCCCGGCCACACCCGAACCCGAGACCGTCGACCGGCCGTCCCCGTCCGTGACCGCAAACCCGGGGCGGCCGGAGACTCCGGCGCCTGAGGCGGTGTCACCGCTCGGTGGCCCGGAGGCGTTCGCCCGCAACGTGGCCACGGCGCTGTTCACCTGGGACACCGCGTCCGGGTATGGTCCCGCCGACTACGCTCAGGTGCTCGCGGATGTCGCCCACGACTCCGAGGCGGATGCACTGGTCGCCGACGTCCGCGCCTACCTCCCCACCGCGGAGGCGTGGATGCAGTTGCGGCAATACCAGACCCGCCAGCGGCTGACCATCGACGATGTGTTCGTTCCCGACGCGTGGGAGACCGCGATCGCGCAGGCCGCGCCCGGGCAGATCCCCGACGGGGCGGCCGCGTACACGATCACCGGCACCCGGCACCGCGACGGCATCTGGGACACCACCCCGGCCGAAGCATCCCGACCGGTGGCCTTCACGGTGTTCATGACCTGCACGCCCCCGAACTCGGGACGCAGCGGGGCGGGGCTGTGTGAGCTGCTGCGGCTGTCCGAGCTCGACCACCCCCTCCGCTGAGAACCGGTGTCGTTGTGATGCGGAAACTGGGTGTCCTGCTCGTCGCGGTGCTGTTCTTCGCGCCCTCGACGGTGCTCCTCGGCGTCGCCACCCTCCTGAACCCTGCCGCGACCGCGACCTGCCCGCCCGGCTCCCTGCTGGTCGGCCCGATCCCCGACTCGCTGACCACCACCACGCGGGACGGGGCCACGGTGACGCTGAACCGCACCCAGCTCACTCACGCCGCCACGATCATCATCACCGGCGGCCAGACTCCCGGGGTCGGCAGGACGGGTGTGGTGATCGCGTTGATGGCCGCGCTCACCGAATCTGGCCTGCGGATGCTCGCCAACACCGGCGCGTATCCCGAGTCGGCGGACTACCCCAACGACGGTGACGGGTCCGACCACGACTCGCTGGGTCTGTTCCAGATGCGGCCCGCATCTGGGTGGGGCACCGTGGCTGAGCTCATGGCCCCGCAGTATCAGGCCCGCGCGTTCTACGGCGGCCCGTCCGGCCCGAACTACCCGTCCCCTCGGGGTCTGCTAGACATCCCCGGCTGGGAGGGCCTGGACCCGGGTGAGGCGGTGCAGGCGGTCGAGGTGTCGGCGTACCCGGACCGGTATCAGAACTACCAGCCCATCGCCGAGGCGATCCTCACCGCCCTCACCCGCCCCACAGGTACCGGGAACGGGTCGGGTGAGGCGCCGGTGGTGCCGGAGACCACCCAGCTGGTGTTCCCGCTGCCGGAGGGGGCCTGGGTGCGGACCAGCGGGTTCGGGTGGCGTGTGGACCCGATGACCGGGGAACGGGCGTTCCATGCAGGGTCCGACTTCGCCGCCGCGGACGGCACCCCGATCCTCGCCGTCGCCGACGGGGTCGTCGTGCACGCCGAGTACACCGGCAACTATGGCGGCCTGGTCATCATCGAGCACACCGTGAACGGGGAACGAGTCGCGTCTTATTACGCCCATATGTGGGAGACCGGCATCCACGTCACCGAGGGGCAGACGGTCGCCGCGGGGCAGCACATCGGCGATGTCGGCTCCTCCGGCAAATCCACGGGCCCGCACCTGCACCTGGAGATCCACCCCGGCGGGCAAGGAGCCGATCCGGTCGACTCCGACGCCTGGCTCACCGAGCACGGCACCGAAGGCGTCGCCGCCAGCGACACGGCGCTCGCCACCTGCACGGCCGGAGGCGCCTGATGGACGTGTTCCCCGACTTCGACGGCGTTGGCGGCGCGGCCGAGCTGCAGTCCATCGTCGGCGCACTGCTGACGTTCGTGCTCATCACCGCCGTCCTGATGCTCATCGTCTGCGCCATCGTCTGGGCGATCGGCTCCGCACACGGCAACTACCAGGCCGCCACGAAGTCCCGCACCGGCCTATGGGTGTCGGTCGGTGCCGCCGCCCTGGCCGGCGCCGCGGTCGCCTGGATGAACTTCCTCCTCGACCTCGGCACCCAGCTCTGATCGGCCCGCGCGCGTCCGCTGGATGAGCGTCGCACACCAGACGAGCGAGAACCCCGTCTCGTCACCGTCAAGGAGCAATCGTGATCGACATCGACCCCAACTCGTCCGGCCTCCCTGGGATCGAGCAACTGCGCATCATCGTCGGGGCCGTCATGACAGTCGGGCTCATCCTCAGCGTCCTCGCACTCATCATCTCGGCGATCGTGTGGGGCTTCGGTGCCAACAGCTCCAACCCCCACCTCGCCAGTCGCGGCAAGGTAGGCGTGCTCGTGAGCTGCGGGGCGGCGATCATCTGCGGCGCCGCAGTCACGCTCATCAACTTCTTCTGGGGCGTCGGGCAGGCTGTCTGATGACCACCCGAACCGCGTACCTCCGGCGGAGGTGGGTGCGGTGAGTATCTGCGATGTCCCGGTCATCTCCTCCGTCTGCGACGCCATGGGCGAGGGGGCTGCCTCCCTCGTCGCCGCCCCGTTCGACTGGCTCGGGCAGGCGATGGCAGGAGCGGCCGCGTGGCTGTTCGAGGCCGTGTGGACCGTGTTCGACACGGCCACCCTGGTCGATGTGACCGGCGCCGAGTACGTCGGCGTCTACAACGTGCTGTTCGGCGTCGCGATCTTCGTGATGCTGATCTTCTTCTGCCTCCAGCTCATCACCGGCCTCATCCACCGCGACCCCACCGCCCTCTCTCGCGCCGCCCTCGGGCTCGCCAAGAGCGTCCTCGGATCGTTCCTCGTCATCACCCTCACGGCGCTGCTGCTGGAGGTCACCGACCAGCTCGCGGTCGGGATCGTGCAGGCCACCGGGAACTCGATGGAGACGATGGGCACCCAGATCGCTCTCCTCGCCACAGGGCTCGCGGGCATCAACATCGCCGCTCCCGGCGTCGGCGCGATCCTCACGATCTTCCTCGCCGGCCTCGCCATCAGTGCGGCGGCGATCGTCTGGTTCTCTCTGCTGATCCGCAAAGCCCTGCTGTTGGTCGCGGTCGTGTTCGGCCCCATCGCCCTGGCCGGTGCGACATGGGATGCGACCAAGGGCTGGTTCGCCAAATGGGCGGCGTTCGTGATCGCCCTGATCTTCTCCAAGCTCGTGCTGGTCGTGATCTTCCTCGTCGCCATCGGCCAGGTCTCCGCACCCATCGAAGCCGACCTCGCCTCCATCAGCAACCCCATCGCTGGCGTCGTGCTCATGTTCATCGCCGCGTTCGCCCCGTACATCACTTACAAGTTCCTGTCGTTCGTGGGCTTCGACATGTACCACGCGATGAGCTCCGAGCAGGAGGCCAAGTCAGCGCTCAACCGGCCCATCCCGATCCCGTCCACCCCGTCCGCCGACAGCGCCAAGAAGGTGCTCGACGGCGGAGCCGCCCCCGGCGGCAGATCGGGCGGGTCCGGTGCAACCCACGCGCCAGCCTCGGCCGCAGGCTCAAGCGCGGCCACGGCTGGAGGCGGGGCCGCCGCATCCTCGACCGGAGCCGGTGCAGGAGCGAGCGCGGGAACCGGCACCGCGGGGGCAGGCGCGGCGGCGGGGCCGGTCGGCGCGGCGATGGTCGCGGGCGCCGCAGTCGTCAAGGGTGCCGCGACCGCCGGGCCAAAGCTCGGCGGCGCTGTCGGCGGGACCGCCGAGAGCCACGCGGGCGCGGCGGCCGAGCAGACATCGCCACCGCGCGTCCCACCGGCGCAGGCCAACCCTCCGGCACGGCCCGCGCCGTCATCCGCGTCACCGCAAGCTCCGCCGCCCTCGGCGCCGCGCCGGTCGGACCCGACGCCTCCGCCGTCGTCCACGCCGTCCGAGAAGGAGTGACCGATGACGACGAACACCAACAGCGACTACCCGCTCGCCCCGGTGCAGTTCTCCCGCCTCACCAAGCGCGGGATCATGCTCGGCCTGTCCTTGCCGCAGCTCGTCGTCCTCGGCGTCGCGATCCTCGCCGTCGTCGCCTCCCTCTACACGGGCGGCGGGATGGGACTGGCATGGACCTCGCCCCTCTGGAGTTCGGCGGCGCTCGTGGCGGTGATCCCCGCCGGCGGGCGGAAGATCATCGAGTGGGTGCCGATCCTCGCCCGCTGGGTCGCCCGCACCTACCTCGGGCAGCTCATCTACCGGCGCCGGATCATCAAGCCCCGCCCCGCCGGAACCCTCGCCCTGCCCGGTGATGCGGCGGCGTTGCGGGAGTGGGAGGACCCCGAGACCGGGGCGGCGATGATCCACGACCCGCACGCCCAGACGATCACCGCGATCCTCGGCGTCTCGCATCCGGCGTTCGTGCTCCTCGATCCGGGCGAGCAGCAGCGCCGTGTCTCCGGGTGGGGCCGCGTGCTGGCCGCTACCTGCCGTTCGGGCAGGATCGCCCGGATTCAGGTCTCCGAGCGGACCCTTCCGGACTCCGGCTCTGGCCTTGCCGAGTGGTGGCGCACCCACGGCACCAATGACGGTTCCTGGGCCGCGACCACCTACGCCGAGCTGATCGAACGTGCTGGCCCCGCCGGGGAACGACACGCGACGACCATCAGCCTCGCCCTGGACATGAAAGCCGCCGCCCGGCAGATCAGAACCTCCGGCGGCGGGATGCGAGGGGCTGCCGTGGTGCTCCGTCAGGAGATGACTACCATGACGACCGCGTTGCGTGCGGCCGAGCTGACCTCGACCGGGTGGCTCACGCCCGGCGAGGTCGCCGTGATCTTGCGTTCCGCCTACGACCCCGCCGCCGCGCCCGCCTTGGAGCGTCACGGTGCGCTCGGCCGTGACCTCGCCACCGCCGGCCCGGTCGCGGTCACCGAGACCTGGGACAGGTTACGGTCGGACTCCGCGTTCCACGCGGTGCTGTGGATCAACGAATGGCCTCGCTCGCAGGTCTTCCCCGGCTTCCTCGCCCCGCTCGTGCTGTCCAACGGCATCCTCCGAACGCTGGCCTTGCACTACACGCCCGTCCGGGCGGACCAGGCCGCCAGGGACCTGCGGAGGAAGAAGACCGAGCTCATCTCCGACGCGTCCCAACGCAGGAAGATCGGGCAGGTCGAGGACGCCTCCGCCTCCGCCGAGCTCGATGACGTGCTCCAGCAGGAGGCCGACCTAACCGCCGGACACGGCGTCCTGCGCGTGTCCGGCCTCATCTCCGTGTCCGCGCCAACCGTCGACGAGCTCGACGCCGCCGTGGCCGCCGTTGAGCAGGCCGCCATCCAAGCGTCCTGCGAGACGCGCAGGCTCGTGGGTCAGCAGGCGGTCGCGTTCGCCGCCGCAGCGCTGCCGCTGTGCCGGTCAGTCTGAGCCCGTGCACCTGGCAGACAGCCCAACCCCCGCGACTGTGAGGAGCCGATCATGCCGACCTTCGATGACCCCCGCAAAGATGCCGCCGAGGCATATGAGGCGCTACGAGGCCTCGCCCACGCCTCCCGCGCCTTCACCGACCCGGCCGACACCTACACGGTGATCGGCGACCTGCTCGGCGGGGTGCGGTCACTGCGGCAGGTGCTCGATCAGCTCGCCACGACCCACACTGCCAACCGCGCCCGCGCCTACGACGACGCGGGAAGCCAGGCTGCCGGCGCAACCGCTGCTCTCTCCGCCGCCGATGAGCTGCACCAGGCCGGTACCCTGCTCGATCAGGTCGAAGCCCGGCTGGATGCGGCCTCCCAGCACTCGGGGCGCATCGCCTGGCACCCCGCCGAGACGAGCGAAACACCGGTGCGACGGTGGATCAGCGTCGCGTTCCTCGACGGCGCCCATGCCGACAAAGTGCTCGACCTCATCCACGCGGCAGGCACCGACGCTGCGATTGAGCACCTGGCCGGGTACGACTACGGCGAGGACACCGTGCGCGACGCGCTCGCCAACGGCTACGTCTACGACAACCCGCCGCGCGGAGCACTGGACCGGATGGCGACCAAAGACGTCTACACGCTGACCTACAGCCCGTTCCTCGGGCACGTCTCGCTGCTGCGCGAGTACGACGCCGTGCCCGACCCGGCGGTCCTCGGCATCGACACCGCTCAGTCCCTCGCCCGTAGCGTCGCACGGGCACCTGCCCGTGCCGCACGTGTGGAGGCGACGGACTGGTTCGCTCGCGCCCCGCACACAACATCGCCCGGCCAGGGCCTGTCGCTGTGAGCGGGCCGGAGGAGGGCCGGCTGCACACCAGCATCCTGGTCGGCCCGCAGGGCGAGCGGCGCCGGCACCGCAAGGCACGCCAGAAAGCCGCCGCCCAGGTCGAGACCGAAGCCCGGCAGGTGCGCAAGGACGATGCGAAGGCCAAGTGGGATGCGGAGCAGGCCGAGCGTCGCGCAACGACCTACCTGCCCGCCAGCGGTGAACCGGGGCCGGCGGCGCTCCGCACGCCCGGCAGGTTTCATCTCCCGAAGCACCAGGACACCTCCGCAACCCTCGCCGGGCAGTACCCGTTCCTGGCCGAAGGCGGCCTTGGCTCTGACGGGGTGTTCGTCGGGCAGGACCTCTACTCGGGCGGCAGCTTCGTCTACGACCCGTGGACCTTGTACCAGCGGGGCCTCATCACCGCCCCCAACGTTGTGCTCGCCGGGATCGTCGGTTCCGGCAAGTCGAGCCTGGCGAAATCCCTGTACACGCGGTCGCTGCCGTTCGGTCGCCGCGTCTACGTCCCCGGCGACCCCAAGGGTGAGCACACGGCGGTCGCAGAGGCCGTCGGCGGGCGGGCGATCATCCTTGGCCACGGGCTCCGCAACCGCCTTAACCCCCTTGATGAAGGACACCGCCCCTCCGCAGTGTCGGACGCCGCATGGGCGATCCAGGTCGCCTCGCGTCGCCGCGACCTGATCGGCGCACTCGCGGAGACCGTGCTGGACCGATCACTCTCGCCGCTGGAGCACACCGCCATCGACCTCGCTCTGCGAGACGCGGTGCGCAATGCCGAGGTGCCGATCCTGCCGATGGTCGTCGACCGCATCCTGAACCCCAGCGATGAAGACGACGAGGACGGGCGGCTCGCAGCGGACGGGCGCCTCGTCGGCCACGCCCTGCGGCGCCTGGTCGCCGGGGACTTGCAGGGCCTGTTCGACGGCCCCTCGACAGTGCGATTCGATCCGTCGCTGCCGATGGTGTCCCTGGACCTGTCTCGCGTCGCGGAGAACTCGACGCTCATCTCCGTGCTGATGACCTGCTCCTCGGCATGGATGGAATCGGCCCTCTCGGATCCCGCCGGCGGGCAGCGATGGGTGATCTACGACGAGGCCTGGCGCTTGATGGCCTACCCGTCGCTGCTAAGACGGATGGATGCCCAGTGGAGGCTCGCCCGCCACTTCGGGATCGCCAACATGCTGATCTTCCACAAGCTCTCCGACATCGACAACGTCGGCGATCAGGGCTCCGCGATGCGGGCGCTCGCCTCGTCCCTGCTGGCGAACGCGGAGACCAGGATCGTCTACCGCCAGGAAGCCGATCAGCTCGGCTCCACCGCGCTCGCCCTCGGGCTGACCGGCACCGAACAACACCTCCTCCCGAGCCTCGGCACGGGGCAAGGGCTCTGGCGCATCAAGGACCGCTCCTTCGTCGTCCAGCACCAGCTCCACCCCGCCGAGCTCGCCGCTTTCGACACGACCGGACGCATGAACGGGCAACTCCCGCAGGTTCACGAATCCTGAACCCCCGCGCGCTCAGGACTCGCTCGGGCGGGTGAGGCGGGGCGCACCTGCTGGCTGGACGGCTTTCTCGCCGTCCGTTCACCGAGCCAGGAGGACAGCTCATGTCTGCATCGCCACTATCCCCTCCCGTGAGCCGGACGCACCCGCCGGGCAGCCTGTGGCGTCACATCGCCCCGCTGCTGGTTGTCCTCCTCGTCGCCGCCGGCTCGATCGTCCTCGGCGCCTCCCCGGCGCACGCCGGCAGCCACGGCGCCGGATACGACGAAGGCCTCGGGTTCCTCGGCGCGTACAGCACGGATGTCGACGGGCGGCAGGCATACTGCATCGACCTCGGCGCCGCCGCCCCGTTCGGCCAGACCTCCGGGCCGCATACTGTGGGCTCGCTGGACTCGCTTTCGCGGCAGCAGCTCGCGGAGCTGAACTACGTCCTGGACAGGTGGGGGCAGTCGGGCGATCCGAATATCACCGCGGCAGTCGCCCTGTACGTGTGGTCGGTCGCCGACCCCGGCGTCTACAACAGCCACGGCATGTCGGGCGATGACTACTACGTCGCCCGCGCCCCGTCCGCGGTGCGAGGCACGATCCTCGGCAACCTCGCGGTGATGCGGCAGGAGGCCAGCGTGAACGCGGTCACTGACCCGTCGCTGACCCTGGCCCTGTCGATGTCGGACCAGTACGCCGGAACTCTGACCGTCGCCGCGCACCCCGCGTCGCTGCAGGGCACCGCGACGCTCACCGACGCGGTGTTCGCAGGCGAAGGTTCCTCCCGCACGGTCGGTGCCGGGCAGTACGGCATCACCGGCACCCCGGCGGACGGCGCTGCCTCGTACCGGATCGAGGCGTCGATGAGCGTGGCCGCCGCCGGGTACGGCGCAGCGGTCGACCTCTACACGACGCCGGGCGCGCAAAGGCTCATCGCGGCGGTCGCCGGTTCCTCCACCGGCCTGTCCGCGCAGGCGCAGACGCCGGTGATCGAGCTGGACTTCCAGCCCGAGGTTGGCACGCAGGTCGCCTCCCGGTTCGTGGCCGAGGGCGACGCCTTCGTGGACGAGCTGGCGGTCACGGTGACCGAAGGAATCTGGATCCGAGTTGGCGGTCAGCCGGTCGAGGTGACCGCGGTCGGCACCCTCTATGGGCCGTTCGATGAGCACCCCGTCGAGTCCGACGCCCCGCCGGCCGGCGCCCCGGTCGCCGGCACCGAGGAGGTCGTGCTGACCGGGCCGGGCTCCTACACGTCGCCGGGCACGATCACCGCCCCCGAGTCGGGGTTCTACACCTGGGTCTGGGCGATCGACAAGAACGCGCAGGGTGAGACGGGCAAGTATCTGACGGATTCGTTCACCGACAGGTTCGGGAGGGTCGCGGAGACCTCGGTGGTGCCGTTCCAGCCGCACGCGGTCTCAGAAGCTGACCAGCACCTTGCCGTGCCTGGCGACGCGCTGACCGACACGATCACCGTGTCCAGCTCGAACGGGGCATGGCTCAGGCGCGACGGGGCGTTCATCCCCGTCGTGTTCGAGGGCACCGCCTATCAGGTGCCCGGCACCCTGCCCCCGGCCCGGGACGGCGCCGTGCCCGCCGGCGCGGTGCCGCTGGGCGCGGTGACGGTCACGGCGGACGGCCCCGGCGTCTATACGTCGCCGGCGGTTGTCGCACCAACCGGCGGGTTCCTGACGTGGGTCTGGGAGGTGCGAAAGAGCACGCAGCCGGAGTGGGTGCGCGACTACCTCGCCGCCGATTTCACCGACGACTATGGCATCCCGGTGGAGACGACCTCCGTCCGCTGGCCGATCACCACGACCTCGCTGATGCGGGAGTACAACGTCCACCCCGCTGGGCGGGCGTTCGACACGGTGACGGTCACCGGGTTCCCGACCAACCACGGCGAGTTCACCGGCGACGGCTACTGGGACGCCGATCTCGACAAGCTCGTGCACACCGTGTACGGACCGTTCACCACCGACACCGGGCTCACCGATGACCTCGACCTCACCGGCGCCCCGGTGCTGACCTCGATCACGACGCCGGCTCGGAACGGGGTCTGGCGGCTTGGGTACACCGACGCGGATCGGATCACCCCGACCGAGCCCGGCTACTACGTCCTGGTCACCACCTTCGAGGGCGATGACCGCGTACAGCCCTACCAGTCGTCCCCGGCGGACGTGCTGGAACGCTTCTACGTCCCACCCACCCCGGAGGTCGAGCTACCGGTCACGGTCATCACCCAGGCCACCCCGGCGGCACTCGTCGGCGAGCCGTTCGGGGACACTGCACTCGTCCAGGGCTCGATCCCCGAAGGCGCCTCGCTCGTGTTCCGCACCTACGGACCCCAGCCCGCCGACCAGACCCCGGCGTGCGAGACGGCGTTCTTCGAGTCCGACCCGATCCCGGTCACCCGGCCCGGCGTCTACACCTCACCGACCACGACCGTCACAACGGCGGGGAACGTGTACTGGGTCGAGACCCTGTACGACGCCACCGGGGGCGTGCTCGTGGAAGGCGCCTGCGGGGCACCCGGCGAGACCACCGTCATCAGCGAGCAGCCCGAGACGTTGACGGTCACCACGACCGCGGTCGCGACGGTCGCCCTCGGCGAGCCCGCGCACGACGCCGCGAAGGTCACCGGGACCGTCCCCGACGGGACGACGCTGGTGTTCGAGGCGTACCGGCAGGACAGCGACAAGGCGACCTGCACCCCGGAAGAGCTCGTCTTTACCTCCGACGCCCAGACCGTCATGGGTCCAGGCGAGTACGTCTCCGAGGATGTGGTGTTCGAACAGGTCGGGACCTACTACTGGGTTGAGACGCTGCACGGCCCGGACGGCACGGTGCTGCACCATGGGTTGTGCGGGGCGCCCGATGAGACCACGACGATCACCCCGGTGATCGTCCCGCCCGGCAGCCCGGAGTTGCCACCCGGGCTCGCGCTGACCGGCGGTGGGGACTGGTTGCTGCCCGTCGGGATCGGCGCAGGGGTCTTCACCCTTGCCGGGCTCCTCACCCTCTGGTTCGGGCGGCGCCTAGCGCTCCACCGGGAACGCACCAGCTACGTCCGTGAGGAGGACCAGGACTTCCACGACCTCATGGACTCCACAAACCGCTGACCGGCGGCACCCCAACCACGGTCAGCTTTCCCAGGGAGGGCGCGAACCCTGGCCGGTTCGTGCCCTCCCACCTCGTCCGCCGCAGCTGGCGGGGTGGGCGGGTGCACCTCTCAGGCACAGCACCCGCAGGAGGCCCCCATGCCCGACACCCCCGACGACGCACGCCTGACCCTCGCGATCGCATCCGAGCCCGGCGACCGGATCACCGGCACACTCCTCGCCGCCGTCGGCGCCACCGAGACCCTCCGGCTGATCACCTCCGACACGCCGCTGCCGGGTGTCGTCGACCCGGTCGAGGGCGGCATCTGGCGGGGACGCCTTGCCCCGCGGCTCCCGGCGGCCGGCGGTGTCGACCGGGTGCGGGAGCACACCGACCGGCTCGGGCTCTGCCTCCTCACCCCGGGCGCTGCCGGGTGGCCCGAAGGGCTGTCCGATCTCGGCGTGCTCGCCCCGCTTGCCTTGTGGGCCAAGGGCGACATCGGGGTGCTGACCAGTTCGCTGGGATCCCGTGTCACGATCGTCGGTGCGCGCGCCGCGACAGGATACGGCGAGCACGTCGCCACCGAGTTCGCCACCGACCTGGCGGGGTTGCCGCGGGTGGTGGTGTCTGGTGGGGCGTATGGGATCGACGGCGCCGCGCACGGCGCCGCGCTCACCACCCGCCCCGGCTCCACCATCGCGGTCCTCGCAGGCGGCCTGGACCGCAACTACCCGGCCGGGCACCAAGAGCTTCTCTCCCGGGTCGCGGAGTCAGGTGCCGTGCTCTCCGAGCTGTCGCCGGGTGCGGCGCCGACGAGGTGGAGGTTTCTGCAGCGGGGCCGGCTGCTGGCCGCGATCTCCGCCGCGACCATCGTCGTGGAAGCCGGGTACCGGTCCGGGTCGCTGCACACCGCGGCCGAAGCCCACGCGCTCGGACGACCGGTCGGCGCGGTCCCCGGCCCGATCACCTCCGCGGCATCCGCGGGATGCCACCGGCTCTTGCACGAGAAGATCGCGACCGTCATCTCCAGCGCGAGCGATATCGCCGCTCTCACCGACCCGCCCGCACCGCCCGACGCACCGGCGCGCACGGCACCGGCCGCGAGTCCGCTCGCGTGGACCCTCTGACCGGGCGCCGACGGGCCGGGTGCACCTGCCGGACATGATCACCCCGCCGCGCACCGCCTGCCCCTCCATCGACTGCAGGGGTTGCTGCTGATGCCGCGCCCCCGATACCGGCGCGACACCGACACGCCCACCGGAGTGGAAGTGCCCGTGGTGCTGCCGCTGGTCGTGATGACCGTGACCAGCGATGACACCATGACCGTCACCGTCGACGGCGCCCCGTTCCTCCCGGCGCCGTTCGCGCCACCCTGGCAGCGCGGGTCATTCGCGACGATCCTCGACCAGCTCACCGCCGGCCATGCGACCCCGCTGCGGGTGGAGGTCCGTGAAGCCGACGGGGCCATGTTCACAGACATCATCACACCCACCCGCAAACGCACCCCACTGCCGCCGCCACCGGGAGCATCCGATGGGCTTGTCCGGGAGGCGGCTGCGCCTGTGCCGGCGGTCGGCGAGCTGGCCGTCCTGCACGGTGCGGGGTTCGTTCCCGGTGAGGATGTCGCTGTCGCGGTGATCATCGCCCACTCCGACGCCGCCCCGGACGGTACCGCCCGCGGCCTCCTCACCCGTGCGCAGCTGTCCGCGAGCCCCACGGGCGAGGTGATCCTGTTGGGCCGGGTCTCCGGAACCTTCACCGTCGGTCACCCGCAATGAGCGCACCGCGTCACGCCACCTCTCTCGGGGACGAGCTGTCCAACATCGGCATCGGCATCCTGATCGGCGCCGCGATCCTCGCTGGTATCCTTCGCGCCGCAGGGTCCATCGCCGCTTGGGCCACCGGCATCCCGCAACCCGCCGGAGGCATCGACGCGGGGCTCGTCGTGCTGCTGAACCCCGCGGACCCGGCCGCCGCGCTCGACGCCCCCGGCCTTCACCCCGTCGCGTACTGGGTCACCGCAGGCATACTCCTCGCCCTCGCCGGTGCTATCGGGTGGTCGGTGTGGCGGGCGCTGCGCGACCACGGCCGGCAGACAAAGGCGGACCCATACCGGATCGCGGGGATCGCTACCCGAGCCGACGTGACCCGGCACGCGTCCGCCGCCGCGCTGCTGCGCCGCGCCCGCCACCTGCGCCCCGCCCTCCCCCGCCCTCGACCGGAGGACGTCGGGTACCGGATCGGCACCTCTCGCGGGAGCGAGGTGTGGGCGTCGGTCGAAGACAGCATCCTGCTGATCGGCCCGCCCCGCTCCGGGAAAGGCGCGCACATCGTCATCAACACGATCCTCGACGCTCCCGGCGCCGTCATCACCACCAGCACCAGACCCGACAACCTCACCGCCACACTCCACGCCCGAGAGCGCATCGGGCCGGTCGCGGTGTTCGACCCGCAGCACCTCGCCGACTGCATCCCCGCCGGGCTCCGCTGGTCGCCGATCCGCGGATGCGAGGACCCGCTGACCGCGATGATTCGCGCCACCGGCCTCGCCGCCGGCACCGGCCTCTCCGCAGGCGGTGTCGAGGGTGGAGGGTTCTGGGAAGGCAAGACCCGCACCGCCCTCCAAGCCCTCCTCCACGCCGCAGCCCTTGACCACCGGCCACCCGCCGAACTGTTCCGGTGGACCCTCGACCCCGCAGCAGCAGCCGACGCCGTCGCGATCCTCACCACCCACCCCGGCGCCGCGACCGGATGGGCCGACTCGCTTCAGGCGATGATCGAATCCGACCCCAGAACCCGCGACTCCATCTGGCAAGGCGTGTCCCTCGCCCTCGCCGCCCTCGCCGACCCCCGCGTCCTCGACGCCGTCAGCCCCGGTGAGGGTGAGGGATTCGACCCGGAAGCGTTCCTCCACGCGAAAGGAACCCTCTACCTCCTCGCCACAGGAACCGGAGCGAACAACTCCGCCGCCCTGGTCGCCGCGTTCATGGAAGACCTCGTCGAAGCAGCCCGCCGCCTCGCCGCCCGCAGCCCCGGCGCACGCCTGGACCCACCCGTGCTCCTCGCCCTCGACGAAGTCGGGAACCTCGCGCCTTTGCCCTCACTGCCGACGTTGATGGCGGAGGGAGGCGGCACCGGGATCACGACCATGCCCGTGCTGCAATCGCTTGCCCAAGCGCGGGAGAAATGGTCGGAGAACGCCGCCTCCGCGATCTGGGACGCGTCGATCGTCAAGATCATCCTCGGCGGAGCATCCAACAGCCGCGACCTCCACGACCTCACCACCCTCATCGGGGAACGCGACGAGACCACCGACTCCACCACCATCGGCGACCACGGCACCCGATCCGCGCAGCGATCCATCCGCCGCGTCCCGATCATGCCACCCGGCACCATCCGCACCCTCCCGTTCGGCACCGCACTCGTACTCCTACGCTCCGCGCCACCCATCGTCACCAGGCTCCGCACCTGGACCACCCGACCCGACGCGAGACAGCTTCGCGTCGACCGCGACCGCGTCGAGGCGATACTGCGGTGTCCCCCGGCGGAAGGCACGAGCGCACCTGATTGACATGAGCGTCCCGGAGTGGGTCGCCGCCATTGCTTGGAGGGAGGGTCGTCATGGCGATCCGCACACAGGAGTCGTTCTCGGGGTTCATCGCTTCGGAACCGCAACTCAGCCAGACGTCGAGAGGCGAAGCACGGTTCTACTCCAGGGTCGGCCAGGAGCACTACCGGAAAGAGTCGGACGGGTCGTTCACGGAGCTGGAGACCACGTTCCACGACCTCGTCGCCTACCGCGCCACGGCCGAGCGCGCCCATGAGCGGTTCGCCAAGGGCGACAGCTTCGTCGCGGAAGGCTACACGCACACGTTCGAGGATGACCGTGACGGACGGGCCGGCGAGGAGTTCGTCGCCAAGAGGATCGGCCATGACATTGCGCGCACGCTCTACGACGTCGACCGCGTTCCCCGTTCCACCCGCAGTCCGCAACACGACGCGACAGCTGCCTCGGTGACACGAGGGGTCACCGACGACAACGCACCGCGACGGTCCTCACCGAGCCCCGCAGCCTCGGCGCCCGGGCTCTGAACGGAGAGGAGTCATGGCACCGATCGACCACGCCCCCGCACCGGACGAACCCGAACCCGCGCCGATACACATCGACGACGCCCGTGAGCGTGAGTCCGAGCTGCAGGTCGAGCCGCCACACCCGATCAACTGGAACCTCCTCGCCGCGGAGGAAGCCGAAGCTGAATGGCTGGAACTCAACCAGTGGGTCAACTGGCTCCGCAGAACCTACGGCCTGCCCGCCGCGGTGGTCCCTCCGTTGTGGCATCGTCACCCGGAACTCGTCTGGGAGCTGTCCGCCCTGCACCTGCACTGGCTCTGCGCCTACGACCCCGAGCAGAACGGCTCCGCGCCCCTGGGCTGGCACCGTGACTTCGCCGACGCCCGCCAGAGACTCCGCGACTGGACCGCGACATGCGGCAGCCGCCTGGACAAGGACCGGCCCACACGGCAGACGAGCTGGCCCGGCGAGGAGCCCGGCCCGCCCGTCGATGACCGGCCGATCACCGATCGCGACGGAGACTTCATCCAGTTCGTCCTCGATGATGTGACCGCTCGACGCCAGGCCGAGGAGGACTTCTATGCCGGTCTCGGGGTCGACCCGGACACCGGCGAGGTGCCGGGCGATGACGAGCCAGACACCTGACCGTGGCATCGGCGAGGTCGAGCCGTTGTGGTGTCCGAAAGACGCCGCCGAGTTTCTGAGCGTCTCCCAGGCCACGCTCTCGCGGTGGCGTCGCGAGAAGGTGGGGCCGCCGTTCGTGCAGGTCGGCGGTGTCTACCGCTACAGCCCCGTCACCGTGCGCGCCTGGGTGCGCGAGCAGGAGTCCGCGCATGGCTGACCCCCGCAATCATCGGATGCCGCCGGTTGGCGTCAAGCTCACCACCGACGTCGAGCGTCGCGTCGACGGGTTCCGCGCCCGCGTGAGGTGGACCGACCCTTCGACCAAGAAGCGCGTCGGCCGAGTGACCCACGTTCGCACCGCGGAGGAGGTCGAGGAGTTCTTCGAGCAGATGCGCGCCGCGACCGAGACCGGCAACGACACCACCGTCACCCTCGCCGACTACGCCGCCACGATCGGCGACAGGTGGCAGCGAGGCTTGGACCCCACCTCCACCGCCGAGCTGTACGACACCGGACTCCGGCTCCGCGTCCTGCCCGCGCTCGGACACATCCGGGTCGCGAAGATCACGGCCGGAATGATCGACCGCACCATCGATGGCTGGGAAGCAGAGCACTCCGCCTCCACCATCAAGAACTCCATCGCACCCCTGGTCCGGGTGCTCGACGAGGCCGTCCGTGACGACATCATCTCGATCAACCCCGCCAAGCACCGCGCCCGCCGCAACCTCGGCAAGCACGTCACCCACACCACAGGGGCACTCCGCCAGTACGCCCTCCCGGACCTTCCCACCTTGCAGAGACTCGCGACCGCGTGCGGGAAGGTGCACCAGTCGTATTCCGATCACGTCATGCTCGCAGCCCTCCTCGCCGCCCGCGGATCCGAGGTCGCAGGGCTCCGGGCCGGGGACGTGGACTGGGGCAACCGGATCGTGTGGATCAGACGACAGCACTACCCCGGCAAAGGCGGCCTCGTCATCAAACAGACCAAAGGCCGCAGAGACCGCCCCGTCCCGATGCTCGACGCCCTCGAACCCATCCTCGAACGCCTCACTAACGGCAAGGAGCCCGACGACCCGCTCCTGCGCGGGCCGCGTGGTGGCGTGCTCACCACCGCCACCGTCCGCGACGCCACCCACTGGGACGACCTCGTCGCAAAGCTCGGGTTCGACAACCTCACCCGACACGGCCTCCGTCACACCGGAGCGACCTGGATGGCCGACGCCGGCATCGCCCTGCACGTCCTCCAGGAGATCCTCGGGCACCAGTCGATCGAGACCACCAAGGGCTACCTGCACCCCGACCACCGACACCTCGCCGAAGCAGCCCGACAGGCCAACCAGTTCCTCTCCGCAACCCCCACCAGAAGGGACACCACCCGCCGCACCGGACCCCGCCTGTGACCGGCTTCAGAACCCCGCTCCGACCCTCCCGAAAGGGGCCGGAGCATCGCCCTGCGCGGATTCTGGTCCACTCCACGGGCACCTTCTGGTGCACTTCGCGGGCGACGACGCGAACCGGGATTGGTCCACTTCGACGGCGACCGGATCGAGCAGATCAAGCGAGTGGACCAGCCAGTGACCATCCCCAGAAACGACGAAGCCCTGGTGAAAGTTGCCTCTCACCAGGGCTTTTTGTCGGGATGACAGGATTTGAACCTGCGACCCCTTGACCCCCAGTCAAGTGCGCTACCAAGCTGCGCCACATCCCGTTGTTTAGTTTTCAGGCCACCGCGCCGCTCTAACTCACCTGACCCCCAGTCAAGTGCGCTACCAAGCTGCGCCACATCCCGGAGTCCGGACCGCAATCCGAACAACTCCCCTATCCTAGCCGCAACAGCAGCCCGCTGCGAACCACGCCGACGCCCGGGCGTTGCACCGCCCACCGTGCCCGCGAGTAGCCTCGACGGGATGGCTGACGACACCGGGACGGCACGGCTCGCGCCGCGGTCCGTAGGCGCCCTCGCCGGCCTCGTGCTCGCCACGGTCGGCACGGCCCTCCCGTTGTCGATGGCGGCACCCACGCTCTCCACCACCGCCGAGCTCTTCGGCACGACAACCGCAGACACCACCTGGGTGCTCACCACGACGCTCATCGTCGCGACGGTCTCCGCACCGGTTATCGGCCGGCTTGGCGACAATCACTCTCCGGGGCGCATCCTGCTCTTCGTCCTTCCGATCATCGCGCTCGGACTCTTCCTCGCCGGAACCGCGGCGACCCTCGCCCAGCTGATCTTCGCCCGCGCCCTGCAGGGTCTCGCCGGCGGCGTGCTTCCCCTCGCACTGTCGCTGACGCAGCGGATCGTGCCACCACGCCGCCGCGCGCTGTGGGTCGGGATCCTCGCCAGCACGTTCGCCTCGGGAACGGCCCTCGGTGCGGTGCTGGCCGGTGTGCTCGTCAACGCCTATGGCACTCCCGCCCTGGCATGGCTGCCGCTCGCGATCGTCGTCATCGCCGAGGTCGCGCTCCTCGCCTTCCTCCCCGCCACGCCCGCGTCGGGCAGCCGACGCCTGCACGTGCGCGCATCCCTCGCGCTCGGAGCGGGGGGCGTTGCCCTGCTCCTCGCGATCACGGAGGCCCCGAAGCTCCCCTCCCCGCTCGTGACCGTGCCGCTGCTGCTTGCGGCGGGGCTTGCGGCCCTCGCCGGCTGGGCGCGTACCCAGTACCGCGGCGACACGCCCCTGTGGGATCGCACCGCCTGGCGGCGTCGTCGCTCACTCGTCGCGGCGCACCTCATGGCGCTCCTCGGCGGTGCGGCACTGTTCGCCACGTTCGTCGCCCTTCCCGCGTTCGTCGAGTCGGACGACGGCCTCGGGCGGTCGGTCGCGATCGGCGGGGCACTCCTTCTCCCGGCAACAGCGGCGATCGCCGCCGTCGGACCCCTCGCAGGACTCTTGCGCCGACGTCTCGGAAGGCGCGGGACCGCCCTGGTCGGCGCGGCCGCGGCGACGACCGGGGCGACGCTGCAATGGATGGCCCCGCACGAGATCCCCGTCCTGCTCGCGGGCTCCGCGCTGCTGGGTGCCGGAGTGGCCGTCACGTTCGCCGCGGCGCTGACCGTCTCGATCGAACTCGCCTCGGCCGACGACGTGGCCGCCGCATCCGCCCCGAACATCGTCGCTCGTCAGCTCGGCGGCGCACTCGGGGCCGGGACCGCCGGCGCCGTCCTGGCCGCGTCCGCGACCGGCACCCGATTCGACGCAGCGTTCGG
>NZ_DEPK01000059.1:0-1854 GCF_002358725.1 Microbacterium sp. UBA3394 | reverse complement strand
CGCAGCCGCTCGCGAGTACGCTCGACGGGATGAGCGAGAGCGCACGGGTGGACGCGTGGCTGTGGGCGGTGCGCGTCTACAAGACGCGGTCCGCTGCGACCACGGCGTGCCGTGCCGGACACGTACGCGTCAACGGCGACCGCGCCAAGGCGGCCCAGCCCGTTCGTCCCGGCGACGAACTGCGCGTGCGCATCAACGGATTCGACCGGCACCTCGTGGTCCGTCAGAGCATCACCAAGCGCGTCGGTGCGCCCGCTGCCGCCGCCGCCGTGGAAGACCGCACTCCGCCGCCTCCCCCACGCACCGAGGTGCCGTTCGTGCCCGTCCGCGATCGGGGTGCCGGCCGCCCGACCAAGCGCGAGCGGCGCGAGATCGACCGCCTGCGCGGCCGCGACGGCGACGACCGCTGATGACGCGGCCTCACGCGTTGCGGTGATCAGTCCACGTCGAGCAGATCGCGCAGCCAACGCGCGCCCCGAACCCGGCCGCCCACCTCGACGATCCGTTCCGACAGTCCGCGATCGCTGGTCACCACGATCACGTCGTGGCCTCGGTCGCGAAACTCCGTCGCGACCGACACGATCGTGTCGTCGCCCTCGCCCGGCGCCGCCACGACCTCGACGCCGGCGACCTCGGTCGACACCGCGCGCGCCTGCCCCTCGACGACGGCGGTCCAGCGCGGAAACCACACGTCGCCCTCCAGCCACAGCGCATCTGCCGCCACACCGCGCGACGCGCGCCGCGAAACCCGGTCGAGCAGTCGTGACGCGGCGCCGGCACGGTCGCGCCACCACCCGTCGGGCACCGATCCGACCACGTTCGCCACGTCGACGACCACAACCGGATGCCGCGGTAACAGGCCGCGCAACAGCGGCCACGATGCGGCGAAACCGGGGTGCAGCGGCAGATGGTCGACGTCGTCGATCGGAACCCACGCGAGCTCGAGCGACTCGGGGTCGGAGATCACCGGCGTGAACGGCTCGACGACGTCGGCGACAAGTGTCGTGTACGTCCACACACCGACGTCGAGCACGCTCTCCAGCCGCGCCCGCACCGCTCCGTCGGGGACGCCGGCCTCCTCCTGCGCCTCACGGATCGCGCCGGTCGCCGCATCTTCACCCTGATGGCGGGCACCACCGGGCAGAGCCCACGTGCCACCGAAGTGGCTCCAGCCCACGCGGTGCTGCAGCAGCACGCCGCGATCGGCATCCAGAGCCAGAAGTCCCGCGGCGCCGAAGCGCCCCCAGTAGCGCTGGCCGTCCGGCGCTTCCACCCAGGCATCACCCGGGTCGCGCGGGCCGTGTGGCCGGCGCGGCTCACCGGGTTCGGGAGGGAGGATCGTCACCACGTCAAGACTGGCACACCCCGGTGTCGGACGAGGTCGTCAGAAACGCAACCCTCAGCATCCACTCTGCGCCTCTCCCCTTGCTGCATGTCCCCTTTTCCGGCTCTTCGGACATCCGGTGGGGGTGAGGCTCGCCGGGTGATTGTCGGCGGGTAGGGGTCGAGGTCCCCGAGGATCAGTAGCGCCAACTGCTGTTCCATGACGAGGACCTCGACGTGTCTCACCATAGTTCGGGGTGCGCTGATGCGCGCTCTGCCGCCTGCCCGTGTTCCCGCTGCGACTTGCTCCTCGGCCTCGATGCTGTCCATGTTGAGCATGTTGACCGTCGGGCCGGGCTGCTCGTCGTCACGGTGTCGGGCCCGCCGTTGCCGACCGGTTGCCCGTCGTGCGGGGTCGTCGCGGTCGGTCGGGGACGGCGCCGGCGGGTGCTGCATGACGTGCCCGGAGCTACGCGGGTGCGGATCGTGTGGCGGCAGCGGGTGTGGCGGGTGAGTCCCATAGCGTGGTGT
>NZ_DEPK01000101.1:0-6996 GCF_002358725.1 Microbacterium sp. UBA3394 | reverse complement strand
GGGCCTGTCCGGTGGCGCCGACTCGCTCGCCCTCACCGCGGCGGTCGCCTTCGAGACCCGGGGTGCGGATGCATCCGCGACCGCGGTCGTGGTCGACCACGGGCTGCAGGAGACCTCCGCCGAGGTCGCACGCGGCGCGGCCGCAGCCGCGTCGTCGCTGGGACTGGCCGCCCGCTTGGTCGAGGTGGATGTGGACGGCGGCGGCGGACTCGAAGCGGCGGCCCGCGACGCGCGATACCGGGCGCTGCGTGCCGTCGCGCGCGAGACCGGCGCGGCGGCCGTGCTCGTGGGGCACACCCTCGACGACCAGGCCGAGACGGTCCTGCTCGGCTTGGCGCGCGGATCCGGTGCGGCGAGCCTGCAGGGCATGTCGCCGGTGTCCGACCTCGACGGTGTCGCGCTCGTGCGGCCGCTGCTGGCGCTGCGGCGTTCCACCACGCGTGCGGCGTGCGCGGCCGAGGGACTCGAACCGTGGGACGACCCCCACAACGACGATCCCCGCTTCGCGCGGGTGCGCACCCGCAACACCGTGCTCCCGATGCTCGAGCGCGAGCTCGGACCGGGCGTGGCGGAGGCGCTCGCGCGCACGGCCGAGCAGATGCGGGAAGACGCCGAGGCGTTCGACGAGATGATCGAGGAGACGATCGAAGACATCGTCGAGCACGCCGAAGCCGGCATCTCCGTCTCGGTGCCGGCCCTCGCCGCGAATCCCGCGGCGGTGCGGCACCGCATCATCCGACTCGTCGTGTCGAGCGAGTTCGGCGCGAGCCTCACCCGCGTGCAGACCCTCGAGGTCGCGCGGCTCGTGACCGACTGGTCGGGTCAGGGGCCGATCGATCTGCCCGCATGCCGCGCCCGCCGGGTCGGCGCGCGCGTGGAGTTCACCGCCGCGTCGTGAGTCTGCGCGCGACCGAACCCGTGACGGGAGGGGGCCGCGCTCGTTAGGGTGGCGCACGTGAAGGTCATCGCGGTGTACAGCGTCAAGGGTGGGGTGGGCAAGTCCACGACGGCGGTGAACCTGGCCTACGAGGCGGCGAAGGACCAGCGCGTTCTGCTGTGGGACCTCGACCCGCAGGCGGCCGCGACCCACATGCTTGAGGTCAAGCCGAAGCTCAAGGGCGGCGCCGAATCGATCATCGGCGGCAAGGGCAAGATCGGCCGGGCTGTGCGGGAGACGGCCTATCAGGACCTCGACGTGCTCCCCGGTGACGACAGCTACCGGGATCTCGAGCTCGCCCTGGATGCCGCCAAGCACTCCACGCGCCGCATCCAGCGTGCCCTCGGGCCGCTCTCCGACAACTACGACGTCGTGATCCTCGACTGCCCTCCCGGTGCGTCCCTTCTCGCGCAGAACGTCATCCGGGCCGCCGATCTCGTGGTGCTCCCCGTGGTCCCGACGCCGCTCGCGCTGCGATCGCTGCAGCAGGTGCGCGATGTCATCGCGGCGGAGTCGAAGCCGGCGAAGATCGTGTCGTTCCTGTCGATGGTCGATCGCCGCAAGAAGACCCACCGCACCGCGGTCGAGGAGCTTCCGGCCGACGAGCCCGACATGTGCAAAGTCGTCATCCCGGCGACGGTCGTCGTGGAGCGCATGGGATCGGAGCGCAAGCCCGTCGCGGCATATGCGCCGTCGTCCGAGGCTGCGCAGTCCTTCGCGACGCTGTGGAGCATCGCATGGGTGGCGGCGCGAGACCGCAAGAAGTGATTCGCCGCCGACGCTCCTAGACTTCCCCCATGCGCGCCGCCGACATCAGAGACGACCTGACCGACATCCTCGTCACCGAGGAGCAGATCCAGGAGAAGCTGCAAGAGGTGGCCGCGCAGGTCGCGACCGACTACGAGGGCAAGGACCTGCTGCTTGTCGGTGTGCTCAAGGGCGCCGTCATGGTCATGGCCGACTTCGCACGCGCACTGCCGATGCACGCCGCGATGGACTGGATGGCGGTGTCGTCCTACGGTGCGTCGACGAAGTCGAGCGGTGTCGTGCAGATCCGCAAGGATCTCGACACCGACCTCCACGACAAGCACGTGCTGATCGTCGAGGACATCATCGACTCGGGCCTGACCCTGCACTGGCTGCTGGCGAACTTCGCCTCTCGCGGCGCCGCGTCGATCGAGATCTTCTCGCTGCTGCGCAAGCCGGATGCGGCCAAGGTCGAGGTGCCCTGCAAGTACGTCGGCTTCGACATCCCGAGCGACTTCGTCGTGGGTTACGGCCTGGACTACGCCGAGCGCTATCGCAACCTGCGCGACGTGGCCGTGCTCGCGCCGCACGTGTACGCCTGAGCGCGCGCGTCGGCGTGCATTCCGCCGTGGGCGAATGCACAGTCGGGGCATAGCCGGCCCGCGATACCCTGTTCGGACCGCCTTGGCGGCGCTGCGCCGCCCGGTGGCCGCTGACGAAAGGGATCGGGCCGCGCCCGCACCATGAACATCAAGAAGATCACTCGGAACCCGCTCTTCTACATCGTGCTGATCGGCGTGATGCTGATCGTCGGGTTCTCGTTGATCTCGAGTCTCGGCGGCGCGAAGCAGGTCTCGACCCAGGAGGGTCTCGAGCTCCTCGACGGCGGCACGGTCACCGAGGTGACGAACACCGACGGCGACCAGCGCGTCGACCTCACGCTGTCGGAGGCGTACGAGGGTGCGACCGACGTGCAGTTCTACTACGTCGACGCCCGCGCGGAAGAGGTCGTGCAGGCCATCGACGCGGCGAACCCCGCCGACGGGTTCAACGACGTGGTGCCGCAGCCGTCGTGGTTCGACGGGTTCCTCTCGCTGATGATCCCGCTGCTGCTGCTCGGCCTGCTGTTCTGGTTCCTGCTCTCCTCGGCGCAGGGCGGCGGCAGCAAGGTCATGCAGTTCGGCAAGTCGCGGGCGAAGATGGTCACCAAGGAGACCCCCACGGTCACCTTCCAAGACGTCGCCGGCTCCGATGAGGCCATCGAAGAGCTGGATGAGATCAAGGAGTTCCTGAAGGACGCCGCCAAGTTCCAGGCGGTCGGCGCGCGCATCCCGAAGGGCGTGCTGCTGTACGGCCCTCCCGGCACGGGAAAGACGCTGCTCGCACGAGCGGTGGCCGGTGAAGCGGGCGTGCCGTTCTACTCGATCTCGGGATCGGACTTCGTCGAGATGTTCGTCGGCGTGGGCGCGAGCCGCGTGCGCGACCTGTTCAACCAGGCCAAGGAGAGCTCGCCCGCCATCATCTTCATCGACGAGATCGACGCGGTCGGCCGCCATCGCGGCGCCGGCATGGGCGGCGGTCACGACGAGCGCGAGCAGACGCTGAACCAGATGCTCGTCGAGATGGACGGCTTCGACCCGAAGGTGAACGTCATCGTCATCGCGGCGACCAACCGCCCCGACATCCTCGACCCGGCGCTGCTGCGCCCCGGCCGCTTCGACCGTCAGATCGGCGTGGACGCGCCCGACCTGCAGGGCCGCAAGCGCATCCTCGAGGTGCACGGCCGCGGCAAGCCCCTCGCCGACGGCGTCGACCTCGAGGTCGTCGCCCGCAAGACCCCGGGCTTCACCGGAGCGGACCTCGCCAATGTGCTGAACGAGGCGGCCCTGCTCACGGCTCGCTCGAACGCGCAGCTGATCGACAACCGCGCGCTCGACGAGGCCATCGACCGCGTGCTGGCCGGTCCGCAGCGTCGCACGCGCGTGATGAAGGACAAGGAGAAGCTCATCACGGCGTACCACGAGGGCGGTCACGCCCTCGCCGCGGCGGCGATGAACCACACCGACCCCGTCACGAAGGTCACGATCCTCCCGCGCGGCAAGGCCCTCGGCTACACGATGGTGCTGCCGCTCGATGACAAGTACTCCGTCACCCGCAACGAGCTGCAGGATCAGCTGACGTACGCGATGGGCGGCCGCGTGGCCGAGGAGATCGTCTTCCACGACCCCACCACCGGTGCCTCCAACGACATCGAGAAGGCCACCGACATCGCCCGCAAGATGGTCACCGAGTACGGCATGACCACCGATGTCGGCCCCGTCAAGCTCGGTCAGTCCTCGGGCGAGGTGTTCATGGGTCGCGACATGGGTCACGGCCGCGACTTCAGCGAACGGGTGGCGGAACGCGTCGACCAGCAGGTGCGCGGCCTCATCGAACAGGCGCACAACGAGGCGTACCAGGTCATCAACGACAACCGCGACGTGCTGGACAAGCTCGCCCTCGCTCTCCTCGAGAAGGAGACCCTCGACCACCTCGAGCTCGCCGAGATCTTCACCGACGTCAAGAAGCTCCCGCCGCGCCCGCAGTGGCTCTCCAGTGAAGAGCGCCCGGTCTCGCAGCTGCCTCCGGTCGACGTGCCGGTGCGTCAGCCCGCCGTCGGCGTGGCGGCGGCCACCGCCGCCGACGCGGAGACGGTGACCGAGTCGGCGCCCGAGCGGCGCCCCTCCGGGCGCGCGCGGCCCGCAACCGCGTAGGCTCTCGTCCGTGGCCGTCGACCGTGATCGTGTCGCCGCGCTCGTGCGACAGTTGCTCGAGGCGATCGGCGAGGACCCCGAGCGTCCGGGATTGAAGCTCACCCCGGACCGGGTCGCCGACGCGTATGTCGACTTCTTCGCGGGGGTCGGCGAAGACGCCTCGGCGCCGCTCGCCCACACGATCAGCGTCTCGCAGGGTCCGGCGCCCGAGACGCTGCCGTCGGGCGCTGTGATGCTGCGCGACATCCGCTTTCGCTCGATGTGCGAGCATCACCTGCTGCCGTTCCGCGGACACGCCCACATCGCCTATCTGCCGGGCGAGCAGGTCGTCGGTCTCGGTGCGCTGCCGAAGGTCGTCGACGTGCTCGCGGCACGACCGCAGGTCCAGGAGCGGCTCGGCGAGCAGATCGCGGACGCCATCGACGACGCGCTCGATGCACGCGGTGTTCTGGTGGTGCTCGACGCGGTGCACGAGTGCGTCACGATGCGCGGGGGCCGGCAGCCCGATGCGGCCACGCTGACCGTAGCCGCGCGCGGCGCCCTCACCGACCCAGCGCAGCGGGCCGAGCTGTTCGCGCTCCTCGGAGGACCGCGATGACGGCCGTCATGGGCATCGTCAACGTCACGCCCGACTCGTTCAGCGACGGCGGCAGATACATCGACCCGGATGCCGCGATCGCGCATGCGCGATCGCTCCGCGCCGCCGGCGCCGACCTGCTCGACGTCGGCGGCGAATCCACGCGGCCCGGCGCCGAGCGCATCGATCCCGACGAGGAGCGCCGCCGGGTCATCCCCGTCGTCACGGCGCTCGCGGCGGAGGGACTCGCCGTCAGCATCGACACGATGAACGCCGCCACGGCCACCGCCGCCGTCGAGGCCGGCGCGGTGCTCGTCAACGACGTCTCCGGCGGACTGGCCGACCCCGACATGCTGCCGGCCGTCGCCGCATCCGGAGCGGACATCGCCCTCGGCCACTGGCGCGGCCCCTCGTCCGACATGTACGCCCGAGCACATTACGGCGACACCGTGCGCGAGGTCGTCCGCGAGCTGGCGGACCGCGTGAGCGCGGCGAACGCCGCCGGCATCGCCCCCGCGCGCATCATCGTGGACCCCGGCTTCGGGTTCGGCAAGCAGGGAGCGCAGAACTGGGCGCTGCTGCGCGGCCTGTCGCACGTCGTCGACCTCGGGCCTCGAGTGCTCGTCGGCACCAGCCGCAAGCGATTCCTCGCCGAGGCCCTCGGCGAAGGCGATCCGGCACGACGCGACCTCGCCACGGCCGTGACGAGCGTGCTGGCGGCGCAGGCGGGTGCCTGGGCGGTCCGCGTGCACGACGTCGCCACGACCCGCGATGCCCTCCGCATCGCCACCTACCAAGGAGAGTGACCGGCATGGATGCCCCCACCGACCTCAGCGGCACCGACGAACTGACGCTCACCGGGCTGCGCGTCTTCGGTCACCACGGCGTGCTCTCTCACGAGCGGCGCGACGGCCAGGAGTTCATCATCGACGTCGTCATGCACCTCGACGTGCGCGAGGCGGCCGGAGCCGACGACGTCGACAAGACCGTGCACTACGGCGAGGTGGCCGAGCACGTCGCCGGTCTCGTCGCGCACGACCCGGTGGATCTCATCGAGACGGTGGCGGCGCGGATCGCCCGCGATCTGCTGGCCCGCTACTCGCGCCTGCGCCGCGTGACGGTCACGGTCCACAAGCCGAACGCGCCGATCCCCGTGCCCTTCTCGGATGTCTCGGTGCGCGTGACCCGTGCGCGGTCGGGACGATGAGCCGACGACTGGCGCAGGGGATCGGCGACCCGCCGTCGCGTGAATCGCGCGCGACGGTCGAGGCCGTCGTGGCGCTCGGGGCGAACCTCGGCGACCGGGAGGAGACGCTGCGGGAGGCCGTGCACGATCTTGCGCGCCTGCCGCTGGTCGACGAGGTCCGCGCCGCCGAGCCGATCGAGTCGGTGGCCGTGAAGCCGACCGGACCCGACGAAGACGCCCCGGCCTACCTCAACTCCGTCGCGGTGCTCACTACGCGCCTCTCGCCGGCCATCCTCCTGTCCTACCTCCACGCCATCGAGGCGCGGCACGGTCGGGAGCGCCACGAGCGCTGGGGTGACCGCACCCTCGATCTGGACCTCGTCTCGTACGGCGACCTGGTCTCGCGCGAGCCGGCCCTCACCCTGCCGCATCCCCGCGCGGCGGAGCGCGAGTTCGTGCTGGTGCCGTGGCTGGCGATCGATCCCGACGCCGAGCTGGCCGGGCACGGCCGGGTGGCCGACCTGCTCGGCCGGCTGCGGGGCTCCTCGTGAGGCGTACCGGCGCGGGCGTGCTTCTCGTGTGCGCCGTGCTCGGCGTCGGCGCGGGGTTCCTCGTCGACCAGGTGCTGACCGCGTCGGGGCGGCCGACCTTCACCCCCGCGGTGATGCTGCCGATCCTCCTCGTGCTGCTGGGCGGCGCGGTCGTGGCCCTCGCCGTTCCGGTGCGCCGCGCCACACGCGGCACCGGGGCCTCGCCGAACCCCTTCCAGGCCCTGCGGATCGCGATGCTCGCCAAG